>JBEEJM010000226.1:0-11328 GCA_041169205.1 Pseudomonadota bacterium
ACCTTTATTCGTGCCTACCGGGCGCTGCACCAGTTTCGCGGTGACGCGCAGTTTTATACCTGGCTGTACCGAATTGCCGTCAACACGGCAAAAAAAACCTTGTTGGGACTCAAGCGTGACCCCACAGTGTCAGAGAGTTTTTTCGCACGCGACGAGGAAGATGAAACTTCCTGGCAAAAGAACGAACTAACAACGGATGAAACCCCCGAGACGGTGTTTGCAGCCAAGGAAATCGCAGCGGTGGTGAACGCCGCTATGGACGCCTTGCCAGAGGAGTTGAAACAGGCCGTTACCTTGCGGGAGATTGAAGGATTGAGCTACGAGGAGATTGCACTGGCCATGAATAGTCCGATTGGGACAGTTCGGTCACGAATTTTTCGCGCCCGGGAAGCCATTTCAGCCAAGGTCAAGCCTTTGTTGGAAAAGCAGACCGGCAAGCGCTGGTAAGGACAACAGCAATGACACAGCACAACGTACCGCAAAACATGTCGAATAACGAGCGCATCTCGGCGTTGGTGGACGGTCGTCTGCAGGGGGAAGACTTTGCCCGGACGATGGCTGATATGGCGTCACAACCGAACGATGTGGCTACCTGGCACCTGTACCACCTCATTGGTGATGTGCTGCGCAGCGAAGACCTTGCAGTGGGTACGCACAGCGATGATTTTTTGGCCCGACTGGAAGGTAAGCTGGCTATGGAGTCCCTCCCAGTAGCAGCCGTGCCGCAAGTGCCCATGCAGGTCTCAGCAACCCAACGCAGCGCCAATGCCGATGTCATGCGCTGGAAGTGGGCGACAGGCCTGGTGGCATCTGTATTGGTTGCCGTGGTCGGCATGGGTCAGTGGAACCAGACGACAACAAGCTCCTTGCAGGCAACGGTAACGGCAGTGCCCGTAGATGCGCAAATTGTGCTGCGCGATCCCCAGCTTGATGCACTGATGGCGGCGCACCAGCAGTTGGGTGGGCACTCTGCCTTGCAAATGCCTTCGGGCTTTTTGCGCAACGCTACGTTTGAGAGGCCTGCACGGTGAAGCTTTTTCGCGCATTGGCACAGTGTTTGTTGCTTGCAGTGGGCTTGCTCAGCCATATTGCTGTGGCGTGGGCGGATGTCACAGCGGCGGACACGGCGCTGAACGCCTGGCTGGTGCGCATGCACGATGCCTCGCGGCAGCGCGCGTACACCGGCACGTTTGTGGTGTCTGCAGGTGCCAAAACCGCCAGCGCAAAAATTTGGCACATCTGCGATGGCACGCAACAAATCGAGCGCGTGGAGCCGCTAAGCGGGCCGCCGCGCTCCACTTTCCGCCGCAACGACCAGGTGGTGACGTTTTTCCCGGAAGCCCGGGTGGCGTTTACCGAGAGCCGGGATTCGCTGGGTCTTTTCCCCAATCTGCTCAAGTCCAGTGCAACTAATATCGGTGAGTACTACCAACTCAAGCCCGTCGGTAGCGAGCGGGTGGTGGGCGTCGACACCGACGTGGTCCATCTGGTTCCCAAAGACACCGTGCGCTATGGGTACCGCGTGTGGAGCGAAAAGCGCACCGGATTGGTAGTGCAGCTGCAAACGCTTGACGTGGACGGACGGGTGCTGGAGCAGGCCGCATTTTCAGAGTTGCAGTTGGACGCGCCGGTCAGCATGGCCAAGCTGACGCAAATGATGAACGCCACCGAAGGCTATCGCATCGAAACGTCCGACGTGCAAAAAACGACTGCGCAGGCCCAGGGCTGGGCCCTGCACCGCCAGGTAGCAGGCTTTCACCCGGTGGGTTGCTTTTTGCGCCATGCAGGATCGATGCAGTGGACTTTTTCGGATGGCCTGGCTACCGTTTCGCTGTTTGCCGAGCCGTATGACAGCCGGCGGCACGCGCGTGAGGGCGCGACCGATTTCGGGGGTGCTACGCGCACTTTTGCGCGCCATTACGAGGGTTGGTGGGTGACGGCGGTCGGCGAAGCGCCTGCGGGCACGTTGAATATTTTTGTGCAGGCTCTTGAGCGGACGAAATAAGTCGCCACTTACCGGGTGCAATTTTTGATGGATGGAACTATGACAATGGCATTTCTCTCGATGAAACCCCTGCGCTCCGTGTTGATGGCCGCTGCGGTGTTGTCAGGCGTGGTTGTTTTTCTGGCCCCCGTGCAGCCTGCGCTGGCCCAGGCCCGCGCATTGCCGGACTTCACCGACTTGGTCGACCAGGTTGGGCCCTCGGTGGTGAATATCCGGACGCTGGAAAAAGTCGCTACGCGCTCTGCGCAAAGTAGCACGCCAGGCGAAGAAGAGATGTTGGATTTTTTGAAGCGCTTCGGATTGCCCATTCCCAATGCGCCTCGACAGGCTCCGCGTCAAAGCCGCCCGCAACCCGATGAAGACCAACCGCGGGGTGTGGGTTCGGGCTTCATCTTGTCCAGCGACGGGCTCATCATGACCAACGCCCATGTGGTGGAAGGCGCGGATGAAGTGCTGGTGACCTTGACCGACAAACGCGAGTTCAAGGCCAAAATCATTGGTGCTGATAAACGCACCGATGTGGCGGTGGTCAAGATTGACGCTACCGGCCTACCCGCAGTCAAAGTGGGCGATGTGAATCGTTTGCGCGTGGGCGAGTGGGTCATGGCCATTGGCTCGCCCTTCGGGTTGGAGAACACCGTCACTGCGGGCATCGTGAGCGCCAAGCAGCGCGATACCGGCGACTACCTACCCTTCATCCAGACCGACGTCGCCATCAATCCTGGCAACTCGGGTGGGCCGCTGATCAATATGCGCGGTGAAGTGGTCGGCATCAACAGCCAGATTTATTCCCGCTCGGGCGGTTTTATGGGTATCTCTTTTGCCATTCCCATGGACGAGGCGGTGCGCGTGAGTGACCAGTTGCGCAATGGCGGGCGTGTGTCGCGCGGACGCATTGGCGTGCAGATTGACCAGGTCAGCAAAGACGTAGCCGAGTCCATTGGCTTGGGCAAGCCTGTCGGCGCTATGGTGCGCGGTGTCGAAGCCGGTGGCCCTGCCGAGAAAGCCGGTGTAGAGGCCGGCGACATCATTACCAAGTTTGATGGCAAAGTGATCGACAAGTCCAGCGACCTGCCACGCATCGTGGGCAGCACCAAGCCGGGCAGCCGCAGCACCGTCACCGTGTTTCGCCGTGGCAGCACGCGCGATTTGAGCGTGACGGTGTCTGAGGTGGAAGCCGACAAGCCTGCCGTCAAGACTTCCGGCAAAGAAGACAAGCCCAAGGGCTCTGCGGCAGGGCAAGCCTTTGGCCTGGCCGTGAGCGAGCTGACGGACGCGCAAAAGAAAGAGCTGTCGGTCAAAGGTGGGGTGCGAGTTGAAGCCGCGGTTGATGCGGCTGCACGTGCAGGTCTACGCGAGGGCGATATCATTTTGCAGCTCGGCAATAACGAGGTGCAAAACGTCAAAGAGTTTGATGCCGCCATCGCCAAACAGGACAAAAACAAGGCGCTCAATGTGCTCTTTCGACGAGGTGAGTGGACGCAATACGCTGTGATCCGCGCTGCCCGCTAAGTGGTTTTTCCGGCGATAACCCCAAATCCGAGCAGGGTTTGGGGTTGTTTTTTAGCGGCAAAAAAAATTATCTTGGCACTCCACGACACCAGTCCATATATGTATGCAACCGCTAACTTTCCAGATGTCCCTGCCTTTTGGTTAGAATATGGGCTCGCGTCAGTCCATTATGGGTATAAGGCATGCCCCAAAGTCCATCATATGAGATGGCCCTGGACAGCCCACAGGCGATCCACAGATCACCCACAAGTTGTCCAGAAGCCTGTCAACATAAATTGTTTATAAGCTGTGCATAAGTTACCTGTTGTGGACTCGCAACGACACGCCTTGCCGCATTTTGGGGCTGTGAACCTCGGACTTTTTGCCTACAATGAAGTTCCAACCTTCGCAGTTGCCAATAGATTGTTGGTTCAGGGCGCGTCCTTAACAGACGCGCCCTTTTTTCTGTCTGGCTCTTTTTAATTCAATCACTTGAAGCACTTCGTTGATGAATCACATCAGAAATTTTTCGATCATTGCGCACATTGATCACGGCAAATCCACCCTCGCGGATCGTTTGATTCAGCGTTGCGGAGGACTCGAAGCGCGTGAGATGGAAGCACAGGTTTTGGACTCGATGGATATCGAGAAAGAGCGTGGGATAACCATCAAAGCGCAGACCGCCGCACTGAAATACAAAGCCAAAGATGGGCAGGTCTACAACCTCAATTTGATTGACACGCCCGGCCATGTCGACTTCTCGTATGAAGTGAGCCGTTCGCTCTCGGCATGTGAAGGTGCACTGCTGGTGGTGGACGCATCGCAGGGTGTGGAAGCTCAAACGGTTGCCAACTGTTACACCGCACTGGAGTTGAATGTTGAAGTGCTGCCGGTGCTCAACAAGATTGACTTGCCCAACGCCGACCCCGACAACGCACGCAGCGAGATCGAAGACGTGATTGGCATTGATGCCACCGACGCGATTGTGTGCTCGGCCAAAACTGGCGTGGGTATCGACGACATTCTCGAAGCCATCGTGGCCAAGATCCCGGCCCCCAAGGGCAACCCGAACGCGGCGTTGCGCGCCATGATCATCGACAGCTGGTTTGACAGCTATGTGGGTGTGGTGATGCTGGTGCGCGTGGTCGACGGCCGTTTGGCAAAAGGCGAGCGCATCAAGATGATGGCGTCTGGTGCTATGTACAACGCCGACAACCTCGGCGTGTTCACCCCCGGCAATGAGCCGCGCCAGTCGCTCGAAGCGGGCGAGGTGGGTTACATCATTGCCGGTATCAAAGAACTGCAAGCCGCCAAGGTGGGCGATACCGTTACGTTGATCAAACCCGGCACGGGGGGCGCAGCCTTCACCGCCACCGAAGCACTGCCAGGTTTCAAAGAAATCCAGCCGCAGGTGTTCGCAGGTTTGTACCCGACGGAAGCCAGCGAGTACGACTCGCTGCGTGATGCGCTGGAAAAGCTCAAGCTCAACGACGCATCGCTGCACTACGAACCCGAAGTGTCACAAGCGCTGGGCTTTGGTTTTCGCTGCGGCTTCTTGGGCCTGCTGCACATGGAAATCGTGCAGGAGCGTCTGGAGCGCGAGTTCGACCAGGACCTGATCACTACCGCGCCCAGCGTGGTCTACCAGGTCATGAAGAACGATGGCGAAGTCATCATGGTGGAGAACCCCTCCAAGATGCCGGAGGTCGGCAAGACCGCTGAAATTCGCGAGCCCATCGTCACGGTGCACCTCTATATGCCGCAAGAGTACGTTGGCGTGGTCATGACACTGGCCAACCAGAAGCGCGGCGTGCAGATGAACATGGCCTACAAAGGCCGCCAGGTCGTGCTCACCTATGAGATGCCGCTGGCGGAAATCGTGCTCGACTTTTTTGACAAGCTCAAGAGCGTGAGCCGGGGCTATGCCTCGATGGACTATGAGTTCAAAGAGTACCGTGCGGCGGACGTCGTCAAGGTCGATATTTTGCTCAACAGCGAGAAAGTCGATGCGCTGTCCATCATGCTGCACCGCAGCCAAAGCATCTACCGTGGCCGTGCGGTCGTAGGCAAGATGCGCGAAATCATTTCCCGCCAGATGTTCGACGTCGCCATCCAGGCCGCCATTGGGGCCAATATCATTGCCCGTGAGACAATCAAGGCGCTGCGCAAGAACGTTTTGGCCAAGTGCTACGGCGGTGATATTTCGCGCAAGAAGAAGCTCTTAGAGAAACAAAAAGCAGGCAAGAAACGCATGAAACAGATCGGATCGGTCGAGGTGCCCCAAGAGGCATTTCTGGCTATTTTGCAGGTGGAAGATTGATGCAGGCTATCACCGCTGCCGTGCTCGCGGCTTTTGGCATTTACGTCGCATCGTGGTATTTCGGCATGGTCGAAGGCAACTTCGCACTGCTGCTGTTTCTGGCCACCGTGGTGACTGGCGTCTACTGGCTGGCAGAGCGCTTCTATTTTCTACCCCAACGTTTGCAGGCCGCTGCCACGCTAGAGACCAATGACGCGGCCCGTCGCGCGGACTTGGCCAAAATGGGCATTGCGCAGGTCGATGGCAATGTGGCAGAAGCCAAGCAAAGCATCTTGGCCCAGCCTTGGTGGCTGGATTGGACGGCGGGCCTGTTCCCCGTGATCATCGCGGTGTTTTTCATGCGCTCGTTTTTGTTCGAGCCCTTCAAGATTCCGTCGGGTTCCATGATTCCCACGTTGCTGGTGGGCGATTTGATTTTGGTGAACAAGTTCACCTACGGTTTGCGCCTGCCGGTCATCAACACCAAAATCACCGAGGGCAACAAGCCCCAGCGCGGTGACGTCATGGTGTTTCGCTACCCGCCCAAACCCAGCCTGGACTACATCAAGCGCGTGGTGGGTGTGCCCGGTGACACCGTTGCCTATTTGAACAAGCGCCTCACCATCAATGGCAATGTGCAGCCAACCGCCACACTGCCCGAGTTTTTTGATGCAGACGCCATGCGTTACTTCAAACACTTTGAAGAAACCTTGGGTGACAAAAAGCACGGTTTGCTCAACGACGATGATCGTCCCGCCTTTGTGCCGGGGGCGGACAATTTTGAAGGCCGCGAGGGCTGCAGCTACACCGTCGAAGGTGTTACCTGCAAAGTGCCAGAAGGCCACTATTTCATGATGGGTGACAACCGCGATAATTCGCTGGACTCTCGCTATTGGGGGTTTGTGCCAGAGAAAAACATTGTCGGCAAAGCGTTTTTTGTCTGGATGAATTTTGGCAATCTCAAGCGTATCGGTTCGTTTGACTGAAGGGGAATGGAAATGACAGTGCAGCACAAGTCTCGCCAACAAGGTATTACCTTTGTGGGCTTAGTGGTCGTTGGCTCCTTGCTGGCCATGGGTGGCGTGGTGGCCGCGCAAATTTTCCCTACTGTGGTCGAGCGTCAGGCGATTGAAAAGGCGGTGAACCGTGCGGCCGAGGGCGGCACGGTGGTGGAAATTCGCGGTCTGTTTGACAAGCAAGCTTCCATTGACGATATCAAGTCCATCAGTGGCAAAGACATTGAGATCACCAAAGAGGGCGACAAGGTGGTGGTCAGCTACAGCTACCAGCGCGAAATCCATCTCACCGGGCCGGCCTTTCTGACACTCAAATACGCTGGCCGCTCCAAATAAAGTGGCCGATGTGTATGCGGAGTTGCAACGTCGCTTGCAGCATGAATTTACCGATATCCGCCTGCTCTCGCAGGCATTGACGCATCGCAGCTTTTCGTCAGACCACTACGAACGCCTGGAGTTTTTAGGTGACTCGGTGCTCAGTCTGGCGGTGTCTGACTTGCTCTACACCCGCCTAGGCGAGCTGCCCGAAGGCGATTTGTCCCGGGTGCGGGCCAATCTGGTCAAGCAAGATACGCTGCACCAACTTGCCGTGGATTTGGGCTTGCCCGATGCCATCAAACTGGGCGAGGGCGAGTTTCGTTCAGGCGGTCAAAAGCGCCCCTCTATCCTTGCCGACACCCTGGAAGCCATCATTGGCGCGGTTTATCTGGACGCCGGGTTTACCAAAGCCCAGGCGCTGGTGCATAGGCTGTTCAACGCGGTCGAGATCAATCCCCAAATGGACGCTATCGGCAAAGACCCCAAGACCGAGTTGCAGGAATGGCTGCAGGGGCGCAAGATGAAGTTGCCGCTCTACAAAGTGGTGGGCACCATCGGTGCGGCCCACAAGCAAAGTTTTGATGTCGAATGCGAGATCCCCGAGTTGCGTCTCAGTGAGCGCGGTATCGGTGGCTCACGCCGTGCCGGTGAACAGGCTGCAGCAACGGCCATGCTACAAACTATTAAAGAGAAAAACAAAAAATGAATGCTCCTAAAAAGATAGCTGATGACGCAGGTTCCACGGGGGCTAGCGGCCAAAATGAACCTCAAGATGACTTGGACAGCATGCTCGAAGGTCTGCTCAAGAGTACGCCCAAGTTGGCGCAGCCCGGGACAGTATCGGCTGAAGGCCAGCGCTGTGGCTTGGTCGCCATTGTGGGCAAACCCAACGTCGGTAAATCGACGCTGCTCAACGCCTTGGTGGGTCAGAAGATCAGCATCACCTCACGCAAGGCGCAGACCACGCGCCACCGCATCACCGGCATGCACACCCAGGGGGCAACCCAGTTTGTGTTTGTGGATACGCCGGGGTTCCAGACCCTGCACGGCAATGCGCTGAACAAGTCGCTCAACAAGACCGTGGTTGGGGCTGTGGCCGACGTAGACCTGATTTTGTTTGTGGTCGAGGCCGGTAGCTTTACCCCGGCCGATGCCCGCGTGCTGGCGCTGCTGGGCAAAGACATTCCCACGCTGCTGATCGCCAACAAGCTCGACAATATCCACCGCCGTGGCGACATTGCGCCTTGGCTGCAAACCATGCAGGGCAAACATGCGTTTAACGAGTTTGTGCCCATGTCGGCCAAGAGCGCCAAAGACATCGAGCGCCTGCTGACTATTTGCGAGAAGTACCTGCCCGAACAAGCCTGGTGGTACGCGGAAGACGAACTCACCGACCGCAGCGAGAAGTTTCTGGCCAGCGAGCTGGTGCGCGAAAAGCTGTTTCGCCTGACCGGTGACGAGCTGCCCTACACCTCGACCGTGGTGATCGACAAGTTTGAAGAAGAGCCACCCCAACGCAAAGGCCAGAAGCGCCTGCTGCGCATTGCCGCCACCATCGTGGTGGAGCGCGATGGCCACAAGGCCATGGTGATAGGCGACAAGGGCGAGCGTATCAAGCGCATCGGCATGGAAACCCGTGTGGAGCTGGAAAAGCTGGCTGACGCCAAGGTGTTTCTGGAGCTGTGGGTGAAAGTGCGCTCCGGCTGGGCCGATGATGCAGCGCGGGTGCGCAGTTTTGGCTACGAATAAGCGCATCTCCGACGAGCCCGCGTATGTGCTGCACCGCTACGACTGGAGCGAGTCCAGTCTGATTCTGGAAGTGTTCACCCGCCACTACGGGCGCATTGCGCTGGTGGCCAAGGGGGCCAAACGGCCGAGTTCCAGCTTTCGCCCCATTCTTTTGCCGATGCAACCGCTGCATGTTGCCTTTGGCGGTGATGCCGAGATTCGCACCCTCAAGAGTGCCGAATGGCAGGGCGGCCACGTCATGCCCACCGGCGATGCGCTGCTGTCGGGCTACTACCTCAACGAACTGCTGATGACGCTGCTGGCGCGCGACGACCCGCACGCCGCGCTGTTTGATATTTACGCCCGCGTGGTGCAAATCATTGCCAGCGAACACGGCGAGGTGCTGCAGACCGCGCTGCGCACTTACGAGCTGCTGCTGCTGCGCGAAATCGGCTTTTTGCCCCAGCTCCATGTGCAAACCATGACCCTGCGTGCGCTGGAAGCGGACGCGCGCTATGTGCTGGTGCCCGAGGGCGGCCTGCGCCAGGCCCACAGCGATGACCGCGTCAGCCTCAGCGGGGCGCAGTGGATGCAGTTGCAAGACGTGCTGCAAGACCACACGCCGTTCACCACCACGCTGCGCGCCTGCGCCGGCATGGTGAGCGAGCTCAAACCCCAACTGCGCGCGCTGCTGCACTACCATTGCGGTGTCAAAACCCTGCGCACGCGCCAGATGATGATCGACATCCAAAGCCTCTGAATATGTCTACCAACCTCTCCGTCAACCTCAACAAAGTCGCCCTGGTGCGCAACACGCGCCACCTGGGTATTCCCAGTGTCACGCGCGCGGCCACACTGTGCCTGCAGGCCGGTGCCGCGGGCATTACCGTGCATCCACGCCCCGACGCTCGCCACATCCGTGCCGACGATGTGACCGATCTGGCCGAGTTGCTGAAGGCCTGGCCCGACCGCGAGTTCAATGTCGAAGGCAACCCATTTCACAACCTGATGGACTGCGTGCGCGACCTGCGCCAACGCAACTTGCCAGTGCATCAGGTGACCTTTGTGCCTGACTCCGAAGGCCAATTCACCAGCGACCACGGTTGGGTTTTTCCCGCCGATGCCGCGCGCCTCAAGCCGCTGATCGACGATGCGCATGCCCTAGGCTTGCGCGTCAGTCTGTTCATGGACGCCGATCCGTCCGCCATGGCCGCCGCCAAAGCCGTGGGTGCAGACCGCGTTGAACTCTATACCGAGCCCTATGCCGCCGCCTGGGGCACGGCAGAGCAGGGCGTGCAGTTGGCCCGCTTTGCGGCAGCCGCCCAGGCCGCGCTGGATGCGGGGCTGGGCGTCAACGCCGGCCACGACCTCAACCGCGACAACCTGGCCGCATTCGTGCGCGCGGTGCCGGGTGTGGCCGAGGTATCGATTGGCCATGCGCTGATTGCCGACGCGCTGGAGTTGGGCTACGACGCCACTATCAAAGCCTACCTAGACTGCCTGGCCAAATGATTTACGGCATTGGCACCGATATCTGCGACGTGCGCCGAATCAAGGCCAGCTTGGAGAAGCATGGTGACCGCTTTGCCGCCAAAGTGCTCAGCGAAGGCGAACTCAAAACCTGGAAAGCCCGCAGCGCCCGCTGGCCCGAGCGCGGTGTGCGCTACCTGGCCACCCGCTTCAGCGCCAAAGAGGCCTTTAGCAAAGCCATCGGTTTGGGCATGCGCATGCCCATGACCTGGCGCCTGTGTGAGATCGACAAACTACCCAGCGGCGCACCCGTGGTGGTATTGCATGGCGATCTGAAAACCTGGTTTGACGAGCGCCGCCTCACCGCCCACATCACCGTCACTGACGAGACCGACTACGCCGCTAGCTTCTGTGTGGTGGAACAGCAGTAGGGCGGGTTTCTCACTCCTCATTCGCGACGGCCAAAAACGGATTCACGATGCGCAATGTGCCGCGAATGAGTTGGTTGTGCTGCAAATCTTCGGTGTAAAGCACATCGGCATCGGCTTGCAGGGCGCAGGCTAAAACCAGACTGTCGTAAAAGCTGTAGCGGGTCTCTGCTTGTAGTTCCAGCGCGTTTTGCACCAGTTCCGAGCTGGATGCCACACGGTTGATCGGCTGCATGGCGGCCGCGATGAATTGCTGACATTGCTCTGGCGTGAAGCGCTGGGCGAACTTACGGGTGGCGACGTTGGCGAACTCCTGGATGGTCTGGTAGCTGGTGCAGCCAGTATGGGTGGCAAGTGCCTGCTCCACCAATTGCAGGGCTCGCTGCTTTTTAAGCGGCTCGCTGGCCAGCAGGGCGTAGACAAAGACGTTGGTGTCGAGAAAAAAGAGAGAGCTCATTGCGTAAGCCGTATCAGCGTTCGTTCATCTCGTCGCGGGTATAGCTGCGGCCCGCGTCGATGCTGCCGAGTTGCTGCATGACCTCGCGAAAGCGCGCCACGGCGGCTTCGTCCTGG
>JBEEJM010000227.1:0-2957 GCA_041169205.1 Pseudomonadota bacterium
CCGCAGAATCACGCCCGCCAACGAAGACCGCAAAATCTCCGGGTCGGTAAAGCGCGGGCGCCCATCAAAATCTTTTTGGTCGTACAGCCGAATACAGATGCCGTCGGCCACGCGCCCACAACGCCCGGAGCGCTGATTGGCCGAACTTTGGCTGATCGGCTCAACCAGCAACTGCTCCACCTTGCTACGAAAACTGTAACGCTTCACGCGCGCTGTGCCTGCGTCAATCACGTATCGGGTGCCCGGCACGGTGAGCGAGGTCTCCGCCACGTTGGTGGCCAGCACCACGCGCCGACCGGTGTGACCGTCAAAAATGCGGTCCTGCTCGGCCGGGCTCAAGCGGGCAAACAGCGGCAGCACTTCGGCCGAGCGAAGTACCGGCTGATGAGAGAGATGCTTGCGCAGGTGGTCGGCGGCTTCGCGGATTTCGCGCTCACCGGGCAGAAACACCAGAATGTCACCCTGGTTGTGCGGGTCACGCCACAACTCGTCCACGCCGTCGGCAATCGCGTTGTTCAGGTCGTATTCACGGCTTTCTTCAAAAGGCCGGTAACGCTGCTCCACCGGAAACATGCGGCCCGACACCATGATGACCGGGGCTGGGCCTTTTTTGCTCGCAAAATGGTCCGCAAAGCGCTGCGCATCAATCGTGGCCGAGGTCACGATGATTTTTAGGTCCGGCCTGCGCGGCAATATCTGGCGCAGGTAGCCCAGCAAAAAGTCGATGTTCAGCGAACGCTCGTGCGCCTCGTCAATGATGATGGTGTCGTAGGCGTTCAGCAGCGGATCGGTCTGCGTCTCGGCCAGCAAAATACCATCGGTCATCAGCTTGACCGAAGCGTCCTTGCTCAAGCGGTCTTGAAACCGCACCTTGAAACCCACCACATCGCCCAGTGGCGTTTTCAGCTCTTCCGCAATGCGCTTGGCCACGCTGCTGGCGGCAATACGGCGCGGCTGGGTGTGGCCAATCAGCTTGGCCCGCTGGCCCGCCGGGTAATTCAGCTTGCCCCGGCCCATGGCCAGCGCAATCTTGGGCAACTGCGTGGTTTTGCCCGAGCCAGTCTCCCCACAGACAATGATGACTTGGTGCGCCGCAATAGCGTCCATGATCTCCTGGCGCTTGCCGGATACGGGGAGGGATTCGGGGAATTCGATGACAAGCGGCATGACAGAAGTATTCAAAGAGGCACCACCTTGACCGACGGCTTCCAACCACGCGCTGTTGCGCGACGGGCGAATTTTTTATCGTCAAACGTCACCATGCTGCTGCAATGGCGAGCCGACGCGTGGTGCAAGGCATCAGCAAAGTCGAACCCATCCCCCAAGGCCGCGGCGGCCAGTTCCACCGCCACGCGGTCTTCCACCTCCAGGTGGGACATAGCCAGCAAATGCGACATCACAGCCAGCACCTCTTCAGGGGAACACTTGTAATAGCCCCGCAGTACCCACTCAAGCTCTAGCACGACCGACTTGCTCACGTACAGAGATTTGCCACTTTCCAAAAGTTTTTTGGCCGCTGCACTTTGCTTTTGCGATGGCGCATCGGTGCTGGCAACGAAGTAACGCGCCAGCACATTGGTGTCCAAACCGATCATGGTGCGTCAACCACCATGCTGGCCGCGTCCCAATCCACCGGAACGCCTTTGCGGCGACTCTGGACTAGCCCAAAACCACTGGCATCCGCGGGCTGGGGGGGGCGTGCAGCACGCAAGGCGATGTGGTCGCCCTCAATTTCAAAACTAATGGCCATGCCCTGCTTAAGCCCGAAATGCTGACGAACATCCCGAGGGATCGTCACTTGTCCCTTGCTGGTCAATGTAGTTTGCATGGTGCATCTCCAAAAGTATTACCATGTAATACTATCATATCCCGCGTAACTTCGTAGAGAATCGACCCCATGACCTCTGTCTTCAATTTCACCTTCGTGCCCTGGTTCCGGTCGGTCGCGCCTTACATCCACAAGTTTCGCAACCAGACCTTTGTGGTGGGCATTGCCGGCGAGGCCATTGCTGCGGGCAAACTGCAGCATCTGGCACAAGACCTGGCCATGATTCAGAGCATGGGCGTCAAGGTGGTGCTGGTGCACGGCTTTCGACCGCAGGTCAACGAGCAGCTCAAGGCCAAAGGCCATACGGCCAAGTATTCGCACGGTATTCGCATCACGGACGAAATGGCGCTGGACTGCGCGCAAGAAGCTGCAGGCCAGCTGCGCTACGAAATTGAAGCAGCGTTCAGCCAGGGCCTGCCCAACACGCCCATGGCCGACTCGACCGTGCGCGTCATTTCTGGCAACTTCATTACCGCACGGCCCGTGGGCATTGTGGATGGGGTGGACTTTCAGCACAGTGGGCTGGTGCGCAAGGTCGACATTGCGGGCATTACCAAAACGTTGGACATGGGCGCCATGGTGCTGCTGTCTCCGTTTGGGTTCTCCCCAACCGGCGAGGCGTTCAACCTGGCCATGGAAGAAGTGGCCACCTCAGTCGCCACCGCTTTGCAGGCCGACAAGCTGATCTTTTTGACTGAGGTTCCGGGTATCCGCATGGACCCGACCCTGCCTGCGGGCGACGACAACCCGATCGACACCGAGCTGCCCTTAGCGGCTGCAGAAAAGCTGCTTAAAGCGCTACCCGCAGCCAACCACCCAACGGATACCGCCTTTTACCTGCAGCACTGCGTCAAGGCCTGCAAGGCGGGTGTCGAGCGCAGCCACATCATTCCGTTCTCAGTCGATGGCGCGATCCTGCTGGAGGTGTATGTGCACGATGGCATTGGCACCATGGTCGTGGACGAAAAGCTGGAGAGCCTGCGCGAGGCCACCGAAGAAGACGTGGGCGGCATCCTGCAGCTGATCGAACCCTTCGAGAAAGACGGCACCCTGGTCAAGCGCAGCCGCACCGAGATTGAACGCGACGTGGGCAACTACACCATCATCGAGCACGACGGTGTCATCTTCG
>JBEEJM010000228.1:0-3466 GCA_041169205.1 Pseudomonadota bacterium
AAGCGCCCGCGCGGGTCCGTGTTGCAAGGAAATAGATTGAAATTCTGTCTATTTTTACCGCCTGAAAGCCGGGGCTGTTCCGGCCTTTTGCGGATTTTTCCGGGCATTATTAGCTGTTTTAGGGTATAATTTCAATTTCCCGCACGTGCCGTTCGGCACCATCTGCAATGACCAAATTTGTCTTCGTCACTGGCGGCGTCGTGTCTTCCCTGGGTAAGGGTATAGCCGCCGCCTCCCTCGCCGCGATCCTCGAATCGCGCGGCCTCAAAGTCACCATGCTCAAACTCGACCCGTATATCAATGTCGATCCGGGCACGATGAGTCCCCTCCAGCATGGCGAAGTGTTCGTCACCGACGACGGGGCCGAAACCGACCTCGACCTCGGCCACTATGAGCGCTTTATCAACACGCGGATGCGCAAGGCCAACAACTTCACCACCGGCCAGATCTACAAGAGCGTGCTCGACAAGGAACGCCGTGGCGACTACCTAGGCAAGACCGTGCAGGTCATTCCCCACGTCACCAACGAAATTCAGGAGTTTGTCAAACGCGGTGCGCGTTTTGGCGAGCCCGATGCCGTGGACGTGGCCATTGTGGAAATTGGCGGCACCGTGGGTGACATCGAGTCCCTGCCCTTCCTGGAAGCCGTGCGCCAGATGAGCCTCAAGCTCGGCCCCAACAACACCGCCTTTGTGCACCTGAGCTACGTGCCCTGGATCGCGGCCGCCGGTGAACTCAAAACCAAGCCCACCCAGCACACAGCAAAACAATTGCGCGAAATTGGCATTCAGGCTGACGCCTTGCTGTGCCGCGCAGATCGTCCGATTCCCCAAGAAGAGCGCTCCAAAATTTCGCTGTTCTCCAACGTGCCCGAGTGGGGCGTGATCTCCATGTGGGATGTAGACACCATTTACAAAGTGCCACGCATGTTGCACGAGCAAGGCCTGGACGGTCTGATTTGCGACAAACTGCGGCTGAACACGCCACCGGCCAACCTCAAGCGCTGGGACGATCTGGTGTACGAGACAGAACACCCGCAGAGCGAAGTCAGCATTGCCATGGTGGGCAAATACGTGGACCTGTCCGACAGCTACAAGTCGCTCAACGAGGCACTGCGCCACGCCGGCATGAAAAACCATGCCAAGGTGAAAATTGAGTACATCGACTCCGAAAGCATCACCCCCGAAAGCATGTCACGCCTGACCAAATTTGACGCCGTTCTGGTGCCCGGCGGCTTTGGCAAGCGCGGTATTGAAGGCAAAATTTGTGCAGCGCGTTTTGCACGTGAAAACAAGGTTCCCTATTTAGGCATTTGCCTGGGCATGCAGGTTGCCACCATCGAATTTGCACGCCATGTGGCCGGCCTGAAAGACGCCAACAGCACCGAGTTTGACCCCGAAAGTCCGAATCCCGTAATCGCCTTGATTACCGAGTGGAAAGACGCCGACGGCACCATCAAAACGCGCGACAAAGATTCCGACATGGGCGGCACCATGCGCCTGGGCGCACAAAGCTCTGACGTCAGCGCCAACACGCTGGCCCACAAGATTTATGGCGATGTGGTGACCGAACGCCATCGCCACCGCTACGAAGCCAATGTGAACTACCTGGACCGGTTGCGCACCGCCGGGCTGGTGATTTCCGCCTTGACCCAGCGCGAGCACTTGACTGAAATTGTGGAGTTGCCACAGACCGTACACCCCTGGTTTATCGGCGTGCAGTTTCACCCCGAATTCAAATCCACGCCGTGGAATGGGCATCCGCTCTTCAACGCATTTGTAAAAGCCGCGCTGGACCATAAGGCGGCGGGCACTTCACTGAAGCAGGTCGCATGAAACTTTGTGGCTTCGATGTCGGTTTGCAACACCGCATCTTTCTCATTGCCGGTCCCTGTGTGATCGAGTCCGAGCAATTGCAAATGGACACGGCGGGCACGCTCAAAGAAATCACGGACAGCCTGGGCATTCCGTTTATCTTCAAGAGCAGCTTTGACAAAGCGAACCGTTCCAGCGGCAATACATTTCGTGGCCCCGGCATCGAGCGTGGCCTGGAAATTTTGGCGAAAGTGAAACGTGAGCTGGGTTTACCCATACTCACCGACGTGCATTCCGAAGAACAAATTGCCCAGGTTGCTTCCGTCGTAGACGTGTTGCAAACCCCCGCATTCCTGTGCCGCCAGACCGATTTCATTCGTGCGGTGGCGCAAAGCGGCAAGCCGGTGAACATCAAGAAGGGCCAGTTCCTCGCGCCCGGTGACATGAAAAACGTGATCGACAAAGCCCGTGCCGCTGCGCGTGACGCAGGTTTACCAGAAGACAACTTCATGGCCTGCGAACGCGGTGCCAGCTTTGGCTACAACAACCTAGTGAGCGACATGCGCAGCCTGGCCATCATGCGGGAGACCGGTGCTCCGGTGGTATTCGATGCCACCCACTCGGTGCAACTGCCCGGTGGGCAAGGCACCAGCAGCGGCGGCCAGCGAGAAATGGTGCCGGTGTTGGCCCGTGCGGCGGTTGCGGTCGGTGTGGCAGGCCTGTTCATGGAAACCCACCCGGACCCGTCCAAAGCCATGAGCGACGGACCCAACGCGGTGCCCCTCAAGCACATGAAAGCACTGCTGGAAACCCTGGTTGCCCTAGATTACGTAACCAAAAAAACTCCGTTTTTGGAAAACAGTTTCCAGTAATTTCGTTTGTAATGACCCATTGATTTTTTGAAAGAATTGAAATGAGCGCAATTGTTGATATCGTCGGCCGTGAAATTCTGGATTCACGCGGTAACCCCACCGTGGAATGTGACGTGTTGCTGGAGTCCGGCACCATGGGCCGCGCTGCGGTGCCCTCCGGCGCATCCACCGGCTCGCGCGAAGCCATTGAGCTGCGCGACGGTGACAAAAAGCGTTATCTCGGCAAAGGCGTCTTGAAGGCGGTTGAGCACATCAACACCGAAATTTCCGAGGCTGTGCTGGGCCTGGATGCGTCTGAGCAAGCCTTCCTCGACAAGACTCTGATCGACCTCGATGGCACTGAAAACAAGAGCCGCCTGGGCGCCAACGCTATGCTGGCGGTGTCCATGGCCGTCGCCCGTGCAGCGGCTGAAGAGGCTGGCCTACCTCTGTACCGCTACTTTGGTGGCATGGGTGCGGTGCAAATGCCCGTGCCCATGATGAACGTCATCAATGGTGGCGAGCACGCGAACAACAACCTCGACCTGCAAGAACTGATGATCATCCCGGTCGGCGCACCGAGCTTCCGCGAAGCTCTGCGCTGGGGCGCTGAAGTGTTCCACGCGCTGAAAAAAATCCTGCACGACAAAGGCATCAGTACGGCGGTGGGCGACGAAGGTGGCTTTGCCCCCAACGTGGCCAACCACGAAGCCGCGATTCAGATGATTCTGGAAGCCATCGACAAGGCAGGCTATGTGGCTGGTGAGCAAATTGCTTTGGGCCTGGACTGCGCTGCCTCCG
>JBEEJM010000229.1:0-4526 GCA_041169205.1 Pseudomonadota bacterium
GGCATGGCGCTTTTGATCCCAAGACCATGGGCACTGTACCCAACGTGGGTCTGATGGCCCAGCAGGCGGAAGAATACGGCTCGCATGACAATAGTTTTGAGATCACCGAAGACGGCGTGGCCAACATCACCGATCTGGCCACGGGCGAAGTGCTGCTGAGCCAGAATGTGGAAGCCGGCGACATCTGGCGCATGTGCCAGGTCAAAGACGCCGCTATTCGTGACTGGGTAAAGCTCGCCGTAAACCGCGCACGCAACTCCGGCATGCCCGTGGTGTTCTGGCTCGACCAGTACCGTCCCCACGAAGCGCAGTTGATCACCAAGGTCAAGATGTACCTGCACGAGCACAACACCGCAGGCCTGGAAATCCAGATCATGAGCCAGGTACGCGCCATGCGCTACACCCTGGAGCGCGTGGTGCGTGGCCTCGACACCATCAGCGCAACGGGCAACATCCTGCGCGACTACCTGACCGACTTGTTCCCCATCATGGAGCTGGGCACCAGCGCCAAGATGCTGTCCATCGTGCCTTTGATGGCGGGTGGCGGTATGTACGAAACCGGTGCGGGCGGCTCTGCGCCCAAGCATGTGCAACAACTGGTGGAAGAAAACCACCTGCGCTGGGATTCACTGGGTGAGTTTCTGGCACTGGCCGTGTCGCTGGAAGATCTGGGCCTCAAGAATGGCAACAAAAAGGCGGTCATTCTCGCCAAGACGCTGGATGCGGCCACTGGCAAATTGTTGGACAACAACAAGAACCCCAGTCCCAAGACCGGCCAGCTTGACAACCGTGGCAGTCAGTTTTATCTGGCCATGTACTGGGCGCAGGAGTTGGCTACCCAAACGGAAGACACAGATTTGCAAGCCCGATTCACCGTGCTGGCGAAAACCCTGACGGACAACGAGCTGAAGATCACCGAAGAAATGAAAGCCGTGCAAGGCAAGCCGGCAGATATTGGCGGTTACTACATGGTGGACGTGCAAAAGATGACCGCCGTGATGCGCCCCAGTGCCACTTTTAATGCGGCGCTGTCACAGGTTTGAGTTTTTCGCAGTCTGTGTTTGAAGTAGCGCTGTACGCGTCTTACCGCGTCAGCGCTTATCTTCTTTTGAACCTGGGTGAAGACGCCGCCTTGGTGGCTTTCATGTTTTGTTGACGCGGCTGCGCTGCGTTTACAAATCCTTCAAAGCTGCCTCAATGTGGGTCTGTACCCGCTGCGGGTCGCCTATGACGTTGGCTTGCAGCAGGGCAAGTTTTACCAAAAACAGTTCGGTTTTTTCGGGACCTGCCGCGTCGATCGCGTTGGCCAGCGCATCGTAGACCTGCTCCAACCCCGCGATGTTCAGTGCGGGCATCGTGGTGGCGTTCATGCAGGGACTCCGGAGGTTGGCTTTGTGTTCAGCGTGGCGGTTTGCAGGGCGGCACGCAGGCGCGTGGCATCCAGTGTTTTCCAGCGCGCGCAGATGTGTTGATCAGGTCGCAGTAGGTAGGCTGCACCTGCAGTGTTTACACCATAGCGCTGGCGCACATGGCCGTGTGGGTCAGCCAGTGTGGTGCCGGCCTCCGCCACCGGCCCAGCGTCACACACCGCCAGTATGCGCAGCGCAAAGCCCTCTGCGCGCAGCGTCTTTGCCACACCGCACAAGTCGTCTGGCAATGCTGGCGTTTGCGTGAAATACAACAGCGTGAAGCTGTGGTCCACGTGGTCCAGCAGGTAGTCGTCCTCAGCCAGTCGCACGTTGACAGGAGGCGCGCCGTGGCCCGGGCCTTGTGCGAACAACAGGTTGTCGTCGTCCGTGCAATTGAGTGGTGATGTGCCGTATTCATGCGGTCGCGAGGTGCGCCAGTGGTACAGCGGCCCCACAAAAGGTTGGGTAAGCGACAGTGACAGCACGGCATCGCGCAGCAAGCGAAAACCGCGTGTGGGGGGCGTCATAAAGCGTGTGCTTTTGCCCGCTTCATCGATGATTTCACGGGCAGCGCCCACGCGCTCGGCGCTGTAGGTCTGCAACAGTGCCTCCGGTGCGCGCTGTTGGACCACCAGCGCCAAGCGCCACGCCAACGCCTGCGCATCCTGAAAGCCCGTATTGGCTCCGCGCACTCCAAAAATGGGCAGCAGGTGGGCCGCATCACCGGTGAACAACACACGGCCATGCACATAGTCGGGCAAGGTGAGTGCACGGGCCGAATACACCGAGCACCAGTCCATTTCCCATGGCGTACCGGCGTGGCCAATCATGGCCAGCTGGGCATCGATGCGCTGGCGCAGAGACTCAGGCGCGAGTGCTTGCTCGGGTGTTTCGCCTTCTGGCAACTGGTAGTCCACACGCCAGATGCTGTGGGGTTCGCGGTGCATCAGCACGGTGTTGCCGGGGTTCCAATCGGGGTCAAAGAAGGCCAGGCGCTCTGTAGGCAAAGGCAAATCGATGCGGATGTCGGCAATCACAAAACGGCCTTCATACGAGTTGCCTTCGAGCTTGAGGTCCATCGCCGTGCGGATGCCAGAGCGCGCACCATCGGCGGCGACCAGCCAGTCGGTCTGCAGCGTGTAAGGGCCTTCGGGCGTGTCTACTTCCAAGCGTGCGCCGCTGGCATCTTGTTCGACCGAGTTCACCCGGTTGCCCCAACGCAGATCAATCAACGGCGTCGTGCGGCAGGCATCCAGCAGGTACTCTTCCAGGTACTGCTGCTGCAAGTTGATCATGGGGAAAAACCGATCGTTGGTGTCGAACGGCGCCTCCATGCGATACACCTGCTGGCCGCGGTAAAACGAGTTTCCAAAGCGCCAGGGCAGGCCGTTTTGTGTGATGCGGTCCGCCACCCCCACCTGTTGCAATATTTCCATGGAACGGCGTGTGAACACGATGGCGCGGCTGCCTTCGGACACTTGCCGCTCCGACTCCAGCACCACACTGGCGACGCCGTGGCGCGCCAGCTCCAGCGCGGCTACCAGCCCGATGGGCCCAGCGCCCGCAATCACGACCGGATGTTTTTGCGGCTGGGGGTGCTGCGAAGGTAGCCAGGCGTCAAACACCTGGTAACGGTAGTAGATGGAGGGCCGGGGCTGGTCGTGGGGTTGGTGCATGGTGGCCAGTGTAGGGATGCAGTTCTTGCAACGTGTCCCCAGATGGGAACATCGTCAGGCGCTAGGTCCCATCAACAAACCCAACAGTTCACGTTGGCCGCTCACCCCAAGTTTGCGGTATACGCGCTTCTGGTAAGTCTGGGCGCTGGGAATGGTGAGCCCCAGCCGTTCGGCCAACGCTTGCGTGCCGTCGCCGGCCATCAGGCAGCGTACGACATCGAGGTCGCGCTTGGTCAGTTCAGGATGTCGCTGGGCCAGGCGGTTGAGCAGCCAGTCGCTCAAATCCTGGTCCAGTGTCTGGCCGGTGTGGTGCAGGCGCACTGCGTGCACGATCAGCGGTGCAAAGGCTTCTACCAAGGCGATGGCCGCATCGTCAAACGGGCCATGCTCCAGCCCCCGGTACAGATTGACGGACAACCAGCGTCGCCCCTCATAGAGCGCCAGAATGGCCAGCCGTTCCGCAACCTGGGGCAGTTCGTAGCAGGTGCGCCGGTACTCGGTTTGCACGATGTCTCCGCCGCGTTGCCGGTGCAACAGAATGCGTGGCACGGCCGGGTCTGCCCGGCGCGCCGCCTCGAACTCTTGCTGCATGACCGCCTGAATGCCGTCGTAGCGGTAAAACTGCGAGACATAAGCGTCGGAGATGTGGGCCAGCGCCTGGGTGCGTGAGCGGTCCCCTATGGCTACGGTGCGGGGGCGGCCCTGCGCTTCAAACGAAAAAATCGTGCACTGCGCCAGCGGCACATGCACATCCATCAACCGCAACAAATCTTCTGCCACCGCATCGCGCCCTGACAAGCCCAGGCGTGACAGCAGCACACCCATCTGGTGCAGGGGCAGGTCCAGATGCGTGGGGGTGCGGGAGGGCAATACCCAGTGCTTTTGCATGGTGTGGGGACTCTACTGCACCGCGTACCCTGGTGTTAACCCCTAGCGAACTTGCGATCTGGTGGCTTGATGTTGCTCGGCGAAAACGATACATTTATTGATAAATATCAATCGTTATTTGTATCTTATTGGAGTTGCCCTTTGTCCTACGACCACATCCTCATGGAGTCCAGCGATGGCATCGTGCGTCTGACGCTCAATCGCCCGGACAAGATGAACAGCTTCAACGCCGCGATGCACGCCGAGCTGCGCGATGCGCTGGACCGGGTGCAGGCTGACCTCACTGCCCGTGTGCTGGTGCTCACCGGCGCGGGCCGTGGCTTTTGCGCCGGGCAGGATCTGGCTGATGCCGATGTGCGCTTTGTGCCCGGCGAAACACCGCCGGACCTGGGCGATGTGGTGGAGCGTCAGTACAAACCGCTGGTCATGCGTCTGGCCCAGCTGCGGGTGCCCACCGTGGCGGCTGTGAACGGCGTGGCCGCCGGTGCGGGTGCCAGCCTGGCGCTGGCCTGTGACATGGTGATTGCCTGCCATTCGGCGTCGTTCCTATTTC
>JBEEJM010000230.1:0-8204 GCA_041169205.1 Pseudomonadota bacterium
CAGCGTGGCTGCGGCGGTCAGCAACAGGGCAAAGCCCAAGGTGGTGGTCATGAGGTGCTGCACCGCGGTGCTGGTGGCCCCCAATTCGTGCAACACATAGAGCGTGATGAGCGCAGCAGGAATGCTGCCAGCCGACAAATTGAGCACCACCGGCCAGTCGATATGGCGGGAACGGGCCAGCTTGACAGTGCCGCCCATCTTGGTAAACGCCGCAAAAAGCAGGTCGGTGCCGACGGCCATATAGGGCTTGACGCCAAAGAAGAAGATCAGGATGGGCGTCATCAATGACCCACCGCCCACGCCCGTCAGGCCGACGACAAAGCCAACAAAGAAACCCGCAAAAATAAACGCCAAATCATGCATAGCCGTGACTGTAGGTGCCACGACATATATTGAAAACTACATTTTTGCTATTTTTATATGACATTTATCACATATAGAACATTGTCAGCACCTGGTTGCTAAGAACTTGGTCAGCCAACTTAACGAAAATCAAGTTAATTGAACCGAAGCGGTACATCGTGTAATTAAAGGACCTGGAAATGAGCGCAAGAACTGTCACCGTGAATTTGAAGCAGCGGCAAGATGCCCGTTTTGACATTCATTTTGACGAAGCGGCGCTGGGGTCCTCTCCGGTGCATCAGCTATGCGCAGCGGTAGGTATTGACCTCGCGGACTCCATGCTGTCCACTTTGCGCAATGTCGAACAATCGTCAGAGCCACTGGCTTGCATGGTGGTGGCCGAGATTGGTAAAAACTCGGAACGACAGATGCGGGTGCTGAATATGGCGGTCAGTTTGCATTTGGGCGTGCTGGCAAGTCAGTTGGAGTACCTGGACCGGGTGGTCGACGAGTTCCAGGCTTTTAGCACCGTGACCCAAAGCGTGCGCCAAGGCATCCCCGTCGACGTCACCGTGTATGACGCGAACGGGGTTCGCCTTAGGCGCTAAGCGCTATTTATTCAGCCGCAAAGCAGTAGAACAACCCGGCACCGCCCGTTTTGACCAGGTCGGCCTGGCTGCAGCCCACGGTGTTGTGCGAGGAGTTCCAGGAAACCGACCAGGGGTCGTTGGCCAGGCCTTTGCGGTCGTGGTGACCTGTCATCGCAGAGCCGGCGCCACTTTTTGTCCACTCGCCGCAAGTCATTTCGGGTTGGCCAGGCGCAGAAGAAAACGCCGTGCCGTCGCTGCGCGATCCGGTCAAAATATCGTGGGTGGTGGGCTTGTCGCCACTGCCTTTGACCATATTGCCCATTTCGTCGAGCGCAGTGGCCTTGGTGAGGTTGTTGCTGCTGTGCAGCTGCGCCACGTCGGTGGCGATAAGTTCACCTTTGACGTTGTACCAGGGCCCTTTGCCGATGCGGTCACGGGCATTGACCACCGGTGTGGTGCTGGTCCAACCCGTACTGAGGTAGGCGCGCCAGGTGCGGGCACCCGCGCCCACGGCAGTGGCCAGCTTCTGGCAATGCGCGTCAGCGCCGGTCAAACCGCCCAAATCTGCCCCATTGCCAGGCCCCGCACTGGTCACAAAGAAACCCATGGGCCCGGTGGCGGGCATATTGGCACAGGAGGCGAGCAGGGCGGTTGTGGCTGCGGCCTTCAAGGTCATGGCAATCGTGCGGTTACGTGGATGCATGCGAAAACTCCTCGGGTTGGTGGTTTTAAAACTAACGCTTGAAACGCAACTTGACTAATTTCCGCGCAATTCCTGCATGCGCTCGTCAAAATAACTACCGACCGTGTAGCGGTCTGACAGCACCACCTCGCGCCGGGGGTGCAAAAACAGAGGCAAGGAAATGCGGGACTTGGTGGCCGCCTCGCCTGTGGGGTTCAGCACCCGGTGGATGGTGGACGGGTAGTACTGGCCCGAAGCCTCTGCCAGCATGTCGCCAATATTGACGATGAGCAGGCCAAAGTCGCAGGGCACGTCATGCCACGCATGGTCTTTGCCCAGCACCTGCAAACCGGGTTCGGTCGCGGCGGGCAAGAGGGTGAGCAGGTTGATGTCGCCATGCGCCGCAGCACGCACGGCATCGGGCTCTTCGTCGCCCCGCAACGGTGGGTAGTGCAACACGCGCAGCAGCGTGTGCTCGCTGCCTTCGATCATCTTGGGCAAGGGCATGGAGTATTTGGCCTTGACCTCGGGCGGTGAATATTGCTCCACCCAGCCCAGCAGCGTGGCGGCCAGTTCGCTGCCCAGCGCGTGGTAACGGCGTGCCGCATCAGACACCTCGGCGGGGTAACGGCCCCAGGGGTAGATATGGAAGAACTCTTTGAGATCTTTGCGGCTGTGGTCTTTGGCGGTTTCCGACACGCTGGGCGGAAAATAGCCATCGTGCCCGGCTGGGTCGTGGGGGTAGCGTGCGGGTGCATCCGACTTAAAAAACTGAAACCACTCGTTGTAAATGCCTTCCACCAAGCCTTGCGGTAGCGGGTGATTTTTGAGGACGCCAAAGCCGGTTTCGTGCAAGCTTTTGCAAAAGTCTTGGGCTGCAGTGGGGCTGGAAAAATCAACGACGGGTAAATGCATGGTGTTACTTTGCGGGTTGGTTTATCGCTTGAGCCAATCAGACATCAGTGTGTCTTCAAACAACGCCAGGCAACCTGGCGTATCAACGGCCATGCAAACCTGTGTCAGTGGTACATCAACGCCCCAACCGGGATGGGGGTAGCGAATATAGGGACGGCGGTTGACGATGGTTTGCCCTTGGGCCAAGCCGTCGGTGGGCACGCGGACCGAGCCTTCTTCCAGTGTAAAAAGTGAGGGCGCGACCAGGTAAATAAATGCCAGTAGGTCGTGTGCGAAGCACCCAGGCGCTTTTTCCATGTGCTTGTGCAAGCCGGTATAAAACGTGGAATAAAACTTCACCGCGTGGTGCAGCGTGTCGGTCGCCACATGGGCGTGGTGTTTGGCGATTTTTTCGAACAAGGTGAGCTCTGTGATCACCCGGTGGGTGACATCCAGCCCCACCATGGTGATCTTCCAGCCAGCCGTGAAAACCTTGTCCGCCGCGTGCGGGTCGTTCCAGATATTGGCTTCGGCCACGGGCGACACATTGCCGGGCTCCAGCACGGTGCCGCCCATCAAAATGACTTCGCGCACCAGCGTGGGCAGCGCGGGTTCTAGCTTCAGGGCCAGCGCCAGATTGCCCAGAGGGCCCACCGCCACGAGGGTGATTTCACCCGGGTGGGCGCGTGCCATGTCGACGATGAATTGGGCCGATGAGCGCGGGTCGGGTACAGATGCCGTGGCGGTTCGCGCGGGCAAATTGCCCAACCCGTCTGCACCGTGAATGTGCGCTGGCGGAGCCTCTCCCTGCTTGACCCAGGGCTTTTGCACCCCTTTGGTGACGGGCACCGCATGCCCGGTGAGGGATGTGAGGTACAGCGCGTTGGTGGCGGCCTGCTCCACCGTTACATTGCCGAAGGTGGTGGTGATGCCCACCAAATCAATATCGGGGTGGGCCAGGGCGAAATACAAGGCGATGGCATCGTCAACACCGGGGTCGGTGTCGTAGATGACTTTGAACGGTTTTAGGGCTTGCGGCATGGGGCGTTCTATGGGGTTAGTTGAGACCGCAGTACGTGCGCAGTGCCGTGGTTGCGCTGGGCGGGGTGTCCGCGTGTTCGGCCAAAAAGGCGGTTACCTCGGCGGCTTGGGGAATACTGCTTTGCGCGCCGACCCGGGTGCAGGTTAGGGCTGATGCGGCGCTGGCATACCGCAGCGCAGTGGGCAGGTCGTCACCATGGCTCAGCTGCGCCACCAGGGTTCCGCAAAAAGTATCGCCTGCTGCGGTGGTGTCTACGGGTGTTACGGGAAAGGCAGGCTGAAAATAGAACACACCGTCAGCACGGGCGCAACTGCCGAGGTGCCCCAGTGTTACGACGACAGTTGGCACGCGCAACGATTGCAGGCGTTGCGCAATGTTGCCGTCTTGCTGGGTAATAGCGGCAAGCTCCCCTTCGTTAACGATCAGTATGTCAACCAAGGCCAGAAGCTCGGGTGCCAGCACCTGCGCGGGCGCCGCATTGAGCACGACCGCAACACCCTGTTCGCGTGCAGCGCGTGCGTAGGCGGTCACGGTGGGCAAGGGGGTTTCCAGTTGCAGCATCAGATGGCTGATACCACTGAGCGGCGGCAAGTGCTGCGCCTGCAGGCAAGCATTGGCACCGGGGGCCACCGTGATGGCGTTTTCCGCGTCGTCGGACACGCAGATAAACGCAGTGCCGGTGGGCGTGTCTGCGATTCGCACGGTTAAAAGCGCCACCCCGGCCTCGGCCAGGCTGGCTTCGATGGGCGCGGCGAAAGCATCTTGGCCCATGGCCGACAGCATGCGGGTAGATGCGTTACCGGCACGCGCACAGGCGACGGCCTGATTGGCACCCTTGCCGCCAGGAAAGGTTTGAAACTCTCGACCCAACACCGTTTCTCCCGGCGCAGGAATGTGGTGGGCACGCACCACAAAGTCCAAATTGGCAGAGCCAGCGACCAGTATCATCAGCCCAACTTTCAATGTTGAAGAGGCTTCTATTGTGCCGTTAAAGACCGGTTCGGTCATCGCTGTGGTCGGTGGTGCCAACATGGATATTTATGCCCATGCAAGTGCCGCCTTTCGGGCCGGTGACTCGACGCCGGGCCGGGTGCAGTGCGCGCCCGGTGGGGTGGGGCGCAACATTGCCGAAAATTTGGTGCGCCTAGGCCATACGGTGCAATTGTTCAGTGCCGTGGGTGACGACCTGTTTGGCCGTAGCCTGATGGATGCGGGCCAACGCGTGGGGCTGGATATGCAGCACGTGCGGGTGGTTCCGGGGGCAAATACAGCGTCTTATTTATCGGTGCATGGTCCCGATGGCGACACCGCCGCGGCGGTGAACGATATGGCGGTGTTGGACGCGCTGGACGCGGCTGAATTGCAACATAAACGGCCTGCGCTGAATGCCGCTGCGATGTGGGTGGTCGACACCAATCTGTCACACGCGGCGCTGGCCTGGCTGATGGACAACGCACAAGGTAAGTCGGTGGTTGCCGAGGCAGTTTCGGTCGCCAAGTGCGTCAAACTGTTGCCCTATCTGAATCACCTGTATTTGCTCAAGCTCAACGGCATGGAGGCTGCGGCCTTGTGCAACACACCGGTCACTACCATGGAGCAAGCACTGCTTGCTGCGCAAACCTTGTGTGCGCGTGGTGTGCAGCAGGTGGTAGTGAGCCTGGGTGCCCAAGGCGCGGTGTGGGCAGACGCCATGGGATGTGGGCATTTCGTGGCCACACCGGTACCGGTGCTCAACACGGCGGGTGCGGGCGATGCGTTGCTGTCGGGTGTCGTGCATGGCGTCGCCCTGGGGCGTTCGCTGGCCGACGGCGTGCGCATGGGCATGGCCTGTGCCAAACGAACTCTGGGTGTACCCTTTGCCAACTGTCCGGACTTGTGCGCCGCCGATCTTGATTTTTTAAGCCATTGAAATGACATACACGCCTTCTCTAGATATTTCGCCCGAGGTGCAGGCCGCGCTCCAAGCCGGTCGTCCTGTGGTGGCGCTGGAATCCACCATCATTTCGCACGGCATGCCGTATCCGCAAAATGTGGCCACCGCCATGCAGGTGGAAGCCGAGGTACGTGCCCACGGTGGAACGCCCGCCACCGTGGCCATCATCCAGGGGCGTTTGAAGGCGGGTCTGTCGGCACAAGAGATTGAGTTGCTGGGAAAGCAAGGCCGCGAGGTGGTCAAAGTCAGCCGCCGGGATATCCCGTTCATCGTGGCGGCCGGTGCCAACGGGGCAACAACCGTTGCCTCCACCATGGTGATTGCGGCGATGGCCGGCATTCGTATTTTTGCGACCGGCGGCATTGGTGGCGTGCATCGCAATGCACAGGCCACCATGGATATTTCGGCGGATCTGCAAGAGCTCGCGCAGACACCTGTGGCCGTCGTGTGTGCAGGTGCCAAGTCGATACTGGACCTAGGCCTCACGCTCGAATATCTGGAGACCCACGGCGTACCCGTGGTGGGCTACCAGACAGCATCGTTGCCCGCATTTTTTACCCGTGACAGTGCGCACGCGGTGGACTACCGCCTCGACAGTCCCCTGCAAATCGCCAAGGTATTGCAAGCGAAATGGGCGATGGGCCTCAAGGGCGGCATGGTGATTGCCAATCCCATTCCTGAAGCCTATGCGATGCAGGGCGACGTGATCGACGCCGCCATTGCGCAGGCACTGGCGGAATCGCAAGCCCAAGGTATCAGCGGTAAAGAGTCCACCCCCTTCTTGCTGGCGCGCGTGTGCGAACTCACCGGCGGCGACAGCCTGGCATCCAACATTCAACTGGTGCTGAACAATGCCAGACTGGCCTGCGCCGTGGCAGAAGAATTGGGACGACTGGTCTGAACTTTGCTATGCTGGACAGGCGCTGTCACAGCCAACCTTTTTTTCCATTAACTTTTGAGAGAGAAGACATGAAATTCCAGACAAATGCTCGCTTGGGCCTGTTCGCCGCTGCCATCGCTGCGTCCTTTTCCGTGATGGCGGAGCCCGCCATCGTGTTTGACATGGGTGGAAAGTTCGACAAGTCGTTCAACGAAGCTGCTTTCCAGGGCATGGAAAAGTGGAAAAAAGAAACTGGCAAACCGTATCTGGAATTTGAAATTTCCAACGAGTCCCAGCGCGAGCAGGCGATTCGCCGCATGGCGGAAAAAGGTGCCAGCCCCATCATCGGTATCGGATTTGGCCAAGCCTCCAGCATCGAAAAAGTGGCCAAAGAATTCCCCAAGCTGAATTTCGCCATCATTGACATGGTCGTGGGCTTACCCAATGTGCAGTCGGTGGTGTTCAAGGAGCAGGAAGGCAGCTTCTTGGTTGGCGCCATGGCCGCTATGGCCAGCAAGTCGGGCAAAGTGGGCTTTGTCGGCGGTATGGATATCCCGTTGATTCGTAAATTTGCCTGCGGCTATGAGCAGGGTGCCAAGTTCGCCAATGCCAAGGCCGAAGTGTTACAAAACATGACCGGTACGACGGGTGCTGCCTGGAACGACCCCGCCCGTGGCGGTGAGTTGGCCAAGGCCCAATTTGCCAAAGGTGTTGACGTGGTATTTGCCGCTGCGGGTGGCACCGGAACAGGTGTCTACCAAGCCGCCAAGGACAACGGAAAACTGGCGATTGGTGTCGATAGCAACCAGAACCACCTGCAGCCCGGCACCATGCTGACCTCCATGCTCAAGCGCGTGGACGTAGCGGTGTACAACGTGGCCAAGGGTCACAAGCCTGGCATCTCGGTTTTGGGTCTGAAAGAAGGCGGTGTCGACTACGCTATGGATGCCAATAACGAGAAGTTGGTGACCGCCGATATGAAGAAAAAAGTGGATGCTGCCAAGGCCGACATCATCAGCGGCAAGATCAAAGTGGCCGACTACATGGCTGACAACGCCTGCAAATACTGAAACCCATGAGATCGGAGCCCGCGGTAGCCGGGCCTGCCAGTCACCTTGCCGTTGAAATGCGCGGCATTTGCAAACGCTTTGGGGCGGTTGCTGCCAATACCAATGTGCGCTTGCGTGTGCGGGCTGGTACCGTGCACGGGTTGGTGGGCGAAAACGGTGCGGGTAAGAGCACGCTGATGTCGGTGCTGTATGGCTTCTACCAAGCCGACAGTGGCGACATTCAAGTGTTTGGCGAAACCGTCACCATTCGTAACGCCGACGACGCCATCCGCCATGGTATTGGCATGGTGCACCAGCATTTCATGTTGGTGGACACCTTGACGGCCTTAGAGAATGTCATGCTGGGTGCAGAGCCCCACTGGCTTCTCAATCAGGCCGATGCCAAGGTACGCACACGGTTGAACGAACTGATGCTTGCCACGGGCCTGAAGGTGGGTCTGGATACGCTGGTGGCCGATTTGCCGGTGGGCGACCGGCAGCGGCTGGAGATTCTGAAAGCCTTGTACCGTGGTGCCAAGATTTTGATTTTGGATGAACCCACGGCGGTGCTGACACCCCAAGAAACGCAGCATCTGTTCAGCGTTCTACGGGTCTTGCGAGCGCAGGGCACTACGATTTTGCTCATTACCCACAAACTCAAGGAAGTTATGGCGCTGTGCGATGACGTGACCGTCATGCGCGGTGGCCGTGTGGTGCAGGAGCTGGCCATCAAGGACGCTTCCATTGAAAGCCTGGCAGAGTCCATGGTGGGCCGCAAAGTGCACATGGGAC
>JBEEJM010000231.1:0-7846 GCA_041169205.1 Pseudomonadota bacterium
TGACCCCCTAGTGCCACTAATCAATGCGCGGCTGCATACGTGGCTGCTGTGCGATGCGCGTTTGCACATATTTGATGATGGACATCTGTTTATGTTGACTCAGGCCCGGGAGACAGCGCGAATCATTGGTGATTTTTTGGCCGAATCTGATTTCACGAGTAGTTGAACCGCGAAGTTCTGACCACTTGGCAATGGTTCAATCGTTCGCATAGTATTGTCCCAACACAGGTTAAACAATTCAATCGACTATGCTTACTAACTTCTGTGCAGATAGGTACAAGGACCAACCAAATTGGTCCAAACTCGGCGATGCTGAACTTCGGCTACTCACGCGATATACGATCTATACAGTGAGATTTTTCCGTATCGGCGTGACGAAAAAGAACACGCGCCCAACGTACCCTTCTCTCAACATCGGGCTCAGATTGTGAACAGTTCCGAGCCAACTCGATGATGAGCATGGATCACTTCACCATTTTGTCGGTCGTCGTGCTTATCGCGGCTTTCGTTCAGGGCTCAACCGGAGTGGGCTTTGCACTAATAGTGGCACCGGTCTTGGGGCTGTTACAGGCAGAATTGTTGCCTGTCTGTGTGCTTTTGCTCATGCTCCCTTTGAACATGTATGTCGCGTGGCGCGAAAACGGTTCTGTGGACCGAAGAGGTGCTCGTTGGATCACTGGTGGACGCGTGGTTGGTACAGCGGGGGGGCTCTGGGTCCTCATGGTGCTTAGTTCCAACCATCTTGCAATGTTCGTCGGAATTTCGACGATTGCGGCCGCACTCGTGACCCTCGCAATGCCGGCCTTTTCACCCGGACGAACCGCATTTGTTGGCGCAGGTTTAGTCACGGGGATCACTGAAACCGCGACGGGGATTGGTGGACCACCTTTGGCATTGCTTTATCAACACCAATCGCCAGCAGTCATGCGTTCCACGATCGCGGTGTGCTTTATGCTCGGCGAACTCGTGTCACTTATCTCGTTGATCGCTATGGATCGAATCAGTCAAACGCAGGTGATATCCGCAATTTTCCTACTGCCCGCACTTGCGGTGGGAGCGATTTTGAGTCAGGTAGTTCACCGACATATTAACGGGATTTTCCTGCGCACATTTGTACAGATTTTTGCCATTGCATCCGGTGCATTATTGTTGGTGCGTTCAGTCTGAAGCTAGGCGACCCATCGGTATTTGGCTTCGATAGTTGCAATGCTGGTGCCCTCTAAGGCGAACTTCCCGTCAATAAATGTGCATTACGCAAGTAATTGATCGCATATGTGGCGGCGATGGAAAACTTTCTTCCTTTAAGCGAAACGATTCCCAAATTTGCGATCGTCATAGATATTTGAGGTACGTCAAGCCGAGCAAGACGATCAGTCGCGACTGCTTCTGCGACACCTGCATCGGAACACAGCAAAACTGTGTCTGTATCCATAACTACTAATTTGAGTAAGTTCAGATCGTCGCTAACGAGCTTATGCGATGAAAGTGTCTCCTGTGGAAGCCCAACGGCATTTAAAAGCCGTTCGATCAGGCCGATTGATGAGCGAGTACCTGCCACGCCATACGGGATCAAGTCTTCTCTCTTTACTGATTTGGATTCCAAGAGCGGGTGCCCCGGTCGAACATAGAATCCCGCAAACAATTTTCCAATCGTCAAAATATCCAGATCAGACTGTTGAGTGATAGCTTCAAGATCTCCTAGGTAAAACTCAAATTCTTCCAAACGTAGACGCTGCTGAAGTTGCAGCTCATCATTGACATCCACTCGCAGATTGATGTTCGTGAAATTTGTACGCATTTCTGTTAGAAGGCTTGCGACCAGTGTGGGCGCTACAAAGTAGCCCACTCCGATTGACAAATCACCAATCGACATTTCTCGATATAAAGCTAAATCACGCTCCAGCCCGCGACTACTAATCAGTAGTTTGCGTGCCCGTTGAACTACGAAATGTCCGGCCTCAGTACATTGGATGTCAGGTGAGTCACGGTTAAACAACTTCAAACCAAGTTCCAATTCCGCAGCTTGAATGCTTCGGCTGAAAGCTGATTGGCTAATATTGGACTGCGCGGCGGCTTGCAAAAAGCTCTGCGCATCTGCCAAAGCGACAATGTGATTTAGACGTTTCAGATCCACCGTTACCCTCCTCACATGAATGTATTCACAGAATCATATGGGCTTAGTTAACCCGATACCCTTCGCTTCGCTTCGCCAATCAATTTTTCTTCTTCAGAAGTGTGATGCTGCCATAGCCCAGTCTTATAAATTTCAATTCCTGCAGTCGTTGTAACTGGATATTCACCCGCTGACGGGAAGCAGCCACAACTTGCGCTATGTCACTTTGATTCACGCGAAGTTCAGTGCCATCCTTCACCGAGATTCCATGGTAAAGGGCTAACCGTTCCAGAGCCGCTAGTACTTTGTGCTCAAGTTTAGGCAAGCTGTAGTCGGCAATAACATCCAGCAGTTGTGAAACACGCATGCTCAGCACCTGAACGATGGCTAACGCAGTTGTGCCGTCAGTTTGAATGAGATTGATCAGAGTTTGACGATCAACTTGTAGTAGCTCTGTGGCACCGGTTGCGATCAGATCGGCGGGGAAGGGGCTATCTGAAATAACCGAACTTAGCCCGGTGATTTCCCCGGGCTCCAGCCAGCGAATCAGGTGCTCCTCGCCGTCCGACGTCGTCGTCACGGTGCGCAATCTCCCGCTTAGTAACAACAAGGCGCTGGGGGCAGCCTGACCACGCGAGAGAACGACCTGGCCATTGCGGTATTTTTTCTTGTAACCCAATTTCAAAAAAACACCTTGAGCGTGTGGAGACAGCGTCTCCAGTGGCGTAATGCGCCTCGCGGGACCATTGGATTGAGCGTGAACGAGGGGATCGGGCATGTATTTTCTGAGTGATTACCCTGAAATTGTCACCATGGTTGCAATTTGAGTCAAATCAAGTTTGTTTAATGCACTTGGATATCAAGGCAACATTCTTCAGGAGATAAATATGAAGCTCAAAGTTAAAGCCATCGCGGCTACTGCGCTTGCTGCGCTCTTTGTACTGGCGTCTCAATCGTCTATGGCACAGACCACGCTGCGTATTCAAGACTATCCTGGACTTGGAAATTTTCTGGTTCGAGTGGCAAATGCCAATGGTTTATGCGAGAAACAGGGACTGAAATGTGAGCTGCGGACCATACCAGCAGCTCCATTGGGAATGCAGGCATTGTTGTCTGGCGATATTGATATTTCGTTTACACCTCCTGAGGTGCTAATTCAAGCCGTAAACAAGGGCGCAGACTTGAAAGTTATCGGAAGCGGCGGCAGAGAGCCGGTCTTTTTCTTGATGGCAAGCGCCGGTCTTGAGACCCCCAACGCTGCGAAAGGTTACCCGGCGATCATGCAAGACTTCAGGGGGAAAAAAGTCGGTGTGACGGCACGAGGCAGTGCTGCGGAATTTCAGTTGATTGACATGCTCAAAGACGCAGGTATGAAGGCTGATGATGTCACCGTCATCGGTGTCGGCGCGCCGAACACGGCTTTCCCTGCCATTGCAAATAAGCAGATCGATGGCCTGGTTCTATTCACGCCAATGGATGGTTTTTGCGAAGTGTCAAAAGCATGTCGCGTTGTGGTTGACCCACGAAAAGGTCAAGGATCGCAAGATGTACTCAAAACGGCAGGTGCTGCCGTAGTCCAAGTAGTTCGGACGGATTTTGCGGCAAAAAATTCTGCTGCTCTCGATGGTTTTGCACGTGCCATGCGTGAGGCGGAAGTCATCGCGCAAAATCCTGCTAGTTTTGCAGCCATGTTCAAAATTGCGCAAGACACCTTCAAAATCACCGCGCCCGGTGGCGATCAAGTGCTTGAAGTTGCACTACGCAACAGTCTGCCTAGCTTCAAGTTTCCGGTAGATGCCAAGGCGCTGCAGCACATAGCCGAATACATGCGAAACAACGCACAAATCGACAAGCTCGTAGATACCAGCAAGCTGTTGCAATTGCGATAACCGTACGTTTGAATAAGCACGCCATTGGGCCACTGGATCTGTGAATGACGCAAGCTACTAACCACGCAATCGCGGTTGAAGGTGTCAACCTCAGCTTTGACGGTAAGACGCAAGTCTTGTCGGACGTTGAGCTGTATATCGCCGATGGGGAATTTGTCTCGCTGGTGGGCCCCAGCGGATGTGGCAAAACGACATTGCTGAATCTGTGCGCAGGGTTAGTGGCGCATACGGGTTCCGGCACTATTCGTGTGGCAGGTCATCGGCCATTGGAGGGCAATCCGAATATCTCTTACATGCTGGCACGAGACAGTTTGTTGCCTTGGTGCACGGCGTTGGAGAACGCGGCCTTCGGCATGCGCGTAAGAGGCGTACCGCAGGCGGAATGCCGCGTTCGTGCCAAAACCATGCTGGCAGAAGTGGGCTTGGCGGGTTACGAACAGGTTTACCCCAAAGCCTTGTCTCACGGAATGCGGCAACGCACTGCATTGGCGCGCACTTTTGCCATGGACGCATCGCTGCTTTTGATGGACGAGCCTTTTGGCGCGTTGGATGCACAGACCAAGCTTCAGCTAGAAGACCTGCTGCTGCGTCTGTGCCAACTACATCGTCGAACCGTGCTTTTTGTAACCCATGATCTTGCAGAGGCAGTGGCGGTGTCTGACCGGGTCATTGTGATGTCATCTCGACCCGGGCGCATCGTGGCAGACGTACCTATTGATTTGCCTAGGCCTCGCTCCATCCGTGAGTTACAGAAAAATTCGCACTTTCACGAACTCTACGCCACGCTGTGGTCTCACCTCGAATCTGGATGGACGCGCCATGAAGGTTAATCGTTGGACTTGGGGCGCGTTGCACGTGGTGTTCATCATCGCGGTCGTGAGTCTCGGTGAAATCGCCGCGACGCGCAGGTGGATAGACCCCACCTTTTTTGGGCAACCCAGTGGGGTGCTTAAATTTTTAGTGGAAAACATTACTTCAAGCAAGTTGTGGACCGATCTGGGTTGGACCATGACTGGCGTTTTGGCCTCATTTGTTTTGGGAAGTGTTTCGGCTTTTGGTGTTGGGTTGATGTTCGTGCGCTGGCCTCTCCTGGAGAAGTTTGCCGACCCCTATTTCAATGCCATGAACGTGATGCCACGCATTGCTTTGGCGCCGCTGTTCATCCTCTGGTTTGGCCTGGGCGTTGGCAGCAAGATTGCGGTGGGATTTTCTCTGACGTTCTTCATTGTTTTGTCGGCCACCGTGGCCGGTATTCGCGGCGTTAGCCAAGATCACGTCACGCTTTGCCGCACTCTGGGAGCGAGCGCTACGACCACATTTTTTCAGGTCACCCTGCCAGGCGCTGTTCCTGTCATTTTTTCCGGTCTTCGCCTTGGATTGATCTACGCCCTTTTAGGCGTGATTGGCGCGGAAATTATTGCCAGCGAAAAAGGGCTGGGCCAATCGCTTGCCTTTCTGAGCTCCACATTCGACATCAATGGTGTTATGGCTTTGCTACTGATCCTGGCCTTTCTGGGGGTGGCAATCGTGCGCCTGATGACCTGGCTTGAAAAACGACTGCTCCACTGGCAGTGAACCGGAGACTTTCAATGAAATACAAACACATTCAAGTTGAACCAATGACGACCAATATTGGTGCAACTATTTCTGGCATTGATTTGAACCATGTACGCAGTGACGATGTGTACCAAGAGATTAAGCAGGCTTTGTGGCAATACGGCGTGGTCTTCTTTCGCAAGCAAGCTATCACGCCAGAAAATTACATCCGCTTGGGTTCCAAATTTGGCGAAATGGAGCAGCACGAGTTTTTCCCGCATATCAAGGATCACCCACAGATTCAATTGATTGCGAACGAAGGCTATGACGCACCCGAGACTGATCGTTGGCACACCGATGTCACGTTCCGTAAGAAGCCCAACATGGTGTCCATACTGCGCATCACGGATTTGCCGCCAAGTGGTGGCGACACGATGTGGATGAGTGCCTCCGCCGCGTACGAAGCGCTTGGCCCTGAGTTGCAAAACATGCTGTTAAACCTCAAAGCCGAGCATGATTTACCTTATGCATTTCGTCGCTCCAACGTTTATGAAAAATTGCTAAAAAAGCAAGCTCAAGGCAACGCCAAGCAGGGTAGCAGCGGTATGGCCACCATGATGTCAAGCGATGAGTTGAACGCAGCGCTTGGTGATCGTGAATGCAAAATGATCAAAGACAATCCCACCGTTGTCCACCCTGCCGTTATTTCACATCCAGTCACTGGGAAACGCATCCTCTTCGTCAACAGTATTTGGACAAAACGCCTATTGGGCATCCATATGGATCTGTCGGAAGCGCTTCTGGCGATGCTTTACGAGTGGGTCAAAAAACCTGAATTCATGGTTCGGTTCCGTTGGGAAAAAGACTCCATGGTCATGTGGGACAACTCAGCCACCCAGCATTACGCCGTGTTCGACTACGCACCGCACTACCGTGCAGGGCAACGCATGACCTGTGGTAGCTTTGTGCCCACATTGGGTGAACAACCCACCAGCGCCACAAACGTAGCCGCAGGGGTTCCTGCCACAGGGCTGCGAAGTATGCTCGATACCCAGCGCATGCAAGGTGCCGCCCCCAAGGAGATGGCCGCCATAGAGGCCATTTTCTCTGCACTGGAGAGTGTGGATTTGAATGCGGTGGCGGCCCGTGCCACTGCCCGATAGACACTAGATATGTCTGCGTCAATTTTGGACACCGATCTCGCCGCTCTGCAAGAAGCGCGTGACCTTTTGGGTAAGGCACGTGTGGCTGCGGATGCGCTTGCGCGTTTCACCCCGCAACAAGCGTGGCTTGTTGCTGAAGCGGTCTCAGCGGCCCTATTGCCCAAGGCTGAGTTTTACGCCGAATGGGCGGTACGAGAAACCCGAATTGGCAAAGTGGCCGATAAGGTGCTCAAAAATCGTTTGGCATGTATCAACACGATAGAGGGATGGCGGGGAACCGACTTGGGTGGTGTGCGCCGCGATGCCGCCCTCAAGCTTATCGAAGTGGGTCGGCCTGCCGGTGTAATTGTTGGCCTGTCCAACTCGACGTCTCCAGTAGCCACCATCATTTTTAAAAGTTTGATGGCTTTGATGACCCGCAACGCCATTGTTTTCTCTCCGCATCCGATTGCTCGGCAGTGTTGCGCAGACGTGGTGCGGGAGCTTCAAGCGGCAGCCCAACGTGCAGGGGCCCCCGCCGATGCCATACAGATGCACAGCAATCCGACGCTGGACGCAACCGATGCCCTCATGCGAGACCCGCGCTGCGATTTGATCGTTGCCACGGGTGGTACACCGATGGTGCGTGCTGCCTATGCCTCTGGCAATCCCACCATTGGTGTGGGTTCTGGCAATGTCCCTGTGTATATCGATCGCAGTGCGAACCTCACTGGTCTTGCCCAGGTGCTGGTGACGGATAAAAATTTTGACCATGGAAGCCCATGCTCCGCACCCAGCGTATTGCTGCTGGATCGTCCGGTTTTGGACGAATTGCACCCGGCCATGCAGTCATCAGGTGCACACGTGTGCAACGCCGAAGAGTCGAAGCGATTGCAGGATTTTGCCTGGCCTAAGGGAAAATTCAACGCCAAGGTGGTGGGCAGACCCGCCCTGGAAATTGCGGCTGCTGCCGGACTCAAGGTTTCACCGGAAACGCTGATTCTTGTGATTCCCCTGTCCACACCAGAAGTGGGGCATCCGCTGCTACGGGAGAAGCTCTCGCCGATTCTCACAGCCGTAGTGGTAGACGGTGTGGAGCAGGCCATTGATGTTGCCCGAATGATGCTTGCGCATGGTGGCGCAGGCCATACCGCCGGAATCCACAC
>JBEEJM010000232.1:0-2678 GCA_041169205.1 Pseudomonadota bacterium
TCAAAAACACCATGCATTGTTCGCCGCGCGCCACACGGGCTTTGATGGCCTCGATCAGCGGCAGCGAAAACACTGCTTTGCGCGGCTGGTGGTTCATGTCCACCCGGCGCACCAGCGGCAGGCCGGCGGGGGAGCCGGACTTGGCGCGCATGGATTCTTGCGCGGTGGGGCTGGCACCTTGTACCGCCGCTTCTGGCGCGCCAATGCGACTGGGCATGTGCAGCCGCAGGTAGCGTCCGCCCTCTGCGCCTGGGCGGCTGTGGTGCCAGCTCTCCAGCGAGGGCGTGGCCGAACCCAGCAGCACTTTGGCCCCGTCGAGCTTGCCGCGGTACACCGCTAGGTCGCGGGCCGAGTAGCGTGCGCCCTCCGAGCTTTTGTAGCTGGGGTCGTGTTCTTCGTCGACCACGATCAGGCGCAGTTTGGGCAGCGAGGCAAACACCGCCATGCGCGTGCCCAGCACGATGCGCGCCACGCCACTGTGCGCGGACAGCCAGCTTTTGAGGCGCTGCGGGTTGGTCATGCCGCTGTGCAGGCTGACCACAGCATGCTCGCCATACAGCGGCACAAAACGGGCTTTAAAGCGCTCTTCGAGCTGCGGCGTGAGATTGATCTCGGGCACCATCACCAGCGCCTGCGCGTCGGGGTCGGCGGCCAGCAGGGTTTGCACGCTGTGCAGGTAGACCTCGGTCTTGCCGCTGCCGGTCGCGCCAAACAGCAAAAACGGGCCGTTGTGCGCGTCGATCTGGTCGATGACGCTGGTTTGTTCGGGCGTGAGGACGGGCGGCGCAAGCGAGGGCGGTGCCGTTTGCACGGTGTCGGTGGTGACGGTTTTGCGCTTGAGGCGTCGGGCCATCTGCGCGGGGTTGAGCTCGCGCAACTGCGGTGGCAGGGCGGCCAGCGCCACTTCCCCCATCGATCGTTGGTAATAGTTGGCAGAAAAGGCAATGAGTTGTTGCCAGGCCGCGCTCAGGGGCGCAATGCCTTCCAGCGCCCCCGCGATGGCGCGAATTTTGGAAGGATCGAACTCCCCAGTGGCCTCTGCCGTGTCGTTGTTCCAGACCACGCCCAGGGTTTCGCGGGTGCCCAACGGCACGCGCACCAGCGTGCCACTGGGTAGTGCTTGCTCACTTTGGTAGGTAAGCACCGGGCCCAGTGCCGCGTGCGCGGGCGTGTGCACCAGCACGCTAAGCCAGTGGGTCATGGGATGGAACTACGCTGAGGAATCACTTGGGGTGGCTTGTTGATGTATTTCTTAGAAACAAGGGCTAAGTGCTTGATTTAAAACCACTTTGTACTTAACCCAAGGTTTCTGTGGATAACTTTGTTGATATCTTGTCCTGAGTCGCTCCGAGGCCTTTTAAATCAAGGCTTTCGCTGAATTGCCCGGAAAAAAAGCAAAGTTTTAATTCCTTATGAATCAACGACTTACGAGCGCTATGGAGTTTGTAGCGCTTATGCTTCAAAACTAATAGCACTTTAGCCCCGCTACCACTTTTTTGTGCATAAGTGCAGCGCAGCAATTAAAAAAGCAGTCTAAAGAATGGTATGCAATCCGAGGTTGCCAATTAGGCACGCATCTTTTTGGAGTGGCTGTGCACCGCCTCGACCAGCGCCGCCACGTTCTCCGGCGGGGTGTACTGGCTGATGCCGTGGCCCAGATTGAAGATGTGCGTGGGGCCGGTGCCCGTGCCCTGGTAGGGCGTGCCAAAGCTGTCGAGCACCTTGGCCACTTCAGTTTGAATAGCAGCCGGTGGCGCAAACAGGACGTTGGGGTCAATATTGCCTTGCAAGGCCTTGCCTGGGGCATTCTCGGACCCGCCGACCATCGCGCGCGCTTGGGCCAGGTTGACCGTCCAGTCCAGGCCCAGCACTTCGCAGTCCAGCGCTTGCATCTCTTTCAGCCACAGGCCGCCGCCTTTGGTGAAGACAATGCGCGGCACGATCTTGCCGTCGGTGCCAAAGCGCTTGAGCTGCGCCAGCACGCGTGCGGTGTAGGCCAGGCTGAAGCTTTGGAACGCGCCGTCGGCCAGCACGCCGCCCCAGCTGTCAAAAATCATCACGGCTTGTGCGCCCGCGTCAATCTGCGCGTTCAGGTAGGCCGCGACCGCGTCGGCGTTGATGGCCAGCATCTTGTGCATCAGGTCGGGGCGGCTGTAGAGCATGGTCTTGACCAGGCGGTAGTCGTCGCTGCCCTTGCCTTCGACCATGTAGCAGGCCAGCGTCCAGGGGCTGCCGCTAAAGCCGATCAGGGGCACCCGGCCTTTGCCGTCTTGCGTGAGCGCCTTGCGGATGCTTGACACTGCGTCAAACACGTATTGCAGCTTGGCCATGTCAGGCACTTCGAGCTTGCCCACATCGGCTTCGGTTTTGATGGGGTGGGCAAAACGCGGGCCTTCGCCCTGCGCGAACGACAGGCCCAAGCCCATGGCGTCGGGCACGGTGAGGATGTCGCTGAACAGAATGGCCGCGTCCAGCGGGTAGCGCTCCAGCGGTTGCAGCGTGACTTCGGTGGCGTACTGCGTGTTGGTGGCCAAGCCCATAAAACTGCCCGCCTTGGCCCGCGTCGCCACGTACTCGGGCAAATAGCGACCGGCCTGGCGCATCAGCCACATGGGCGTGTGCGGGGTGGCCTGGCGCATGCAGGCTTGCAAAAACGTGGGGTTGTGCAGGGTGTCGGA
>JBEEJM010000233.1:0-3488 GCA_041169205.1 Pseudomonadota bacterium
AGCCGCGCAAAGCTGGCAAAGGTAGCGACATGCAGACCGGCCACGATGGGCATGTCCACATCGCCCGGGCGACCGCCACCGCCCTCGGCAAACAGCACCACGGGCAATTTGTTGTGCAACGCCAACCCCAGCATGCGGTCGGTCTTCTGGTGGTTGCGCATGCCTTGGGTTCCGGCCAGCACGGTAGCGTCGTAGGCCATGACCACGGCGCGCTGGCCGTTGACCGCACCCATGCCGGTGACCATGCCGTCGGCGGGCGTGTTTGCGATCAGGTCTTCTTCGGTGCGACGGCTGCGTTGCGCAGCCACCGCCAGCGCGCCGTATTCGATAAACGAATCGGCATCGCAGAGGTCGGCAATGTTCTCGCGGGCGGTGCGCAGGCCCTGGGCATGGCGCTTGGCCACGGCCTCGGGGCGGGCAGCGTCCAGCGTGCGGGCTTGGCGCTGCTGCAACGCAAGCAGGTCAGCGCGCACGGCATGCGTGTCAGGCGCAGGTTGCTGCTCTACCGATAGATTTTGTGCAAAATTGGTCTCTAGCCCCCGTGGAATATGCGCAAGCAGCTCCTGATTTAATAGCAACTCGCCGTCTGCCACGGTCTCGCCTGCGGAAAAAAACAGCTCCGTGACGCGCGCCGCGTGGGTGGCGCGCAGCTCGTGCTCCATCTTCATGGCTTCCAGAATCACCAGCACATCGCCGGGCTGCACCGTGTCGCCGGGTTGCACCAGCCATTGCACAATTTGGGCCTGCAACGGCGCGCGTACTTCAGTCATGCATCAATCCTCGTGCGGGTAGTTCGGCGGAGCGCTGTATCCAGTTGGTCGGCGCGTATGCGCTGCGTCCGTCGGTCACATGCAGGGTGTAGGCGTGGCGTGAGGTGGCCGAGCGGTTGGCCGCGCTGTAGTGGGGCAGCAGGCCGTGGAACACCACCAGGGTTCCGGCCTTCACTTCCAGCGGAATGGCGGTGCGCGCGTCGGGCCAGGGCGTGGCGTCGAGTGTGCGCAGGGTGACGGTATCGCCGTGGCGCTCAAAGCGCTGGCGCAAGGGGCCACGGTGCCCGCCCGGCTCCACCCACAAACAGCCGTTGTCCAACGTAGCGTCTTCCAGTGCAAACCAGAAAGTGGTCACCGTCATGGGCGTGCTGGCAAAGAAGGTGGCGTCCTGGTGCCAAGCGATCTCGCCCCCAATGCCGGGCTGTTTGAAGATGTACATCGACTGCCAAACTTGGGGCTGTTGCACGTCCAGGTCTGCCGCCACTTGCGCCAAGGCCGACCCGGTTGAAAACGCCCGGAACACCGGGTCCAGGTCGTGCATGGCGTGGCCGATTTTGTTGATGGACAGGTGCTTGGCCTGGCGCAGGCTGCCATCAGGGGCAAACGCCTCTTCCTCGAAAAAGCAGCGCACCGTGTTGGCCGACTCCAAAAAATACGCGTTCACCGTGCGCAGCTGCTCTTGGGTGGTGAAAAACTCGCGGGACGCACCGGGCTCAAAAGCCTGCACCAACGCCTCAGCACGCGCACGCAGGGTGGCTATCTGCGCTGCCGTCTTGAAGCCGGGCAGCACCGCGTAGCCGTCGCGTTGGTAGTGTTCCATTTGGGTGGGGGTCAGCATGGCGCTATTTTGCGATAACCTCCAGCGCAGGAGAAACACCTTTGTGACACTTGCCCCCCTCATCCAATTGACCCGTGGCGGTCTGCAGGAAAACCTGCACTTCGGCGCCATTGCCGTGGCCAACACCCGCGGCCAGCTGATCGCCCATGCGGGCGATGCGCACTGGCTCACCTTCACCCGCTCCACGCTCAAAGCGCTGCAGGCCTTGCCCTTTGTGCAAGCCGGTGGCCCCGCGCACTTTGGCTTCTCGACCCCGGAAGTTGCGCTGCTGTGCGCCAGCCACAACGGTGAGCCCATGCATGTGGACGCCGCCAACAGCATGCTGGCCAAGGCCGGGCAAACGGTGAAAACACTGCGCTGCGGCTGCCACGTGCCACTGGGCTTTACCTTCTTCGACAAGAGCGCGCCCGAAGGCGCGGTGTTCACCGAGGCGCATAACAACTGCAGCGGCAAGCACGCCGGTTTCGTAGCGCACTGCGTGCAGCATGGCCTGCCACTGGACGACTACACCGCCCCTAGCCACCCGCTGCAACAGGCGATACGCCGCGACGTGGCCCGTGCGGCGGGCATGGCCGAGGACGACCTGAAGATGGGCATCGACGGTTGCTCGGCTCCCAACTACGCCATGCCTTTGTCGCGCCTGGCGACCAGCTATGCGCGCCTGGCCAGCGGCGCACGCGACACCGAATTTGGCGAGAGCTTTGCCCTCTTGTCCGATGCCATGACCGCCCACCCCGACTTGGTCAGCGGCACGGGCCGCAATGACCTCGATTTCATGCGCGCAGGCCGTGGTGATTGGGTCGCCAAGATCGGTGCCGACGGCGTGCAGGTGCTGGCCAGCAAAAGCCGGGGCGAGGCCTTTGCCATCAAGATCATCGACGGCAACAAACCCGCCCTGTTTGCCACCAGCGTGGCGGTGTTGGAGCAACTCGGTTGGCTTGACGCCGCACAACGCGAACTGCTTGCGCCCTGGCGCGCACAAGCCATCATCAACGCCCGCGGCCTTCTGGTGGGCGAACGCCTACCCGTCTTCACACTTCAAACACCATGAATACCCACATCAGCCTGATTGGCGCACCCACCGACATCGGCGCGGGCAGCCGCGGCGCCAGCATGGGGCCCGAAGCCCTGCGCGTGGCCAACATCACCAGCGTGCTGGAAAGCCACGGCCTGGAAGTGCAGGACCGGGGCAACCTGACCGGCCCCAGCAACCCCTGGCTGCCCCCGGTGGACGGCTACCGCCACCTCGCCGAAGTCACCGCCTGGAACCAGTCGCTGCACGACGCGGTGTATGCCGAGCTGCAACTGGGCCGCTTGCCCATTGTGCTGGGCGGCGACCACTGCCTGGGCATAGGCTCGATCAGCGCCATAGCGCGCCACTGCCGTGACACCGGCAAAAAGCTGCGCGTACTGTGGCTCGACGCCCATGCCGACTTCAACACCAGCGCGCTCACGCCCAGCGGCAACATCCACGGCATGCCGGTGGCCTGTCTGTGCGGCTTTGGCCCCCAAGAATTGATTGAAATCGGTGGCCACGTGCCCGCCATCCAAGCGAAGTGGGTGCGACAAATTGGCATTCGCAGCGTGGACGAAGGCGAGAAGCGCTTTGTCCACGAACAGAACGTCGAAGTGTTTGACATGCGCTACATCGACGAAATGGGCATGCGCGCCGCCATGGAGATGGCGCTGGCGTTGATGGATGTCAACACGCATTTGCATGTGAGCTTTGACGTCGATTTTCTGGACCCCGACATCGCCCCCGGCGTGGGCACCACGGTACGTGGTGGCCCCACCTACCGCGAAGCGCAGCTGTGCATGGAAATGATTGCCGACACCGGCCGCATGGGCAGCATGGATGTGATGGAACTCAACCCCGCCCT
>JBEEJM010000234.1:0-3420 GCA_041169205.1 Pseudomonadota bacterium
CGCAGCTACCTGCTCGATGCCAAGATTGACCCCGACAAAGACCTCAAACGCATCGCCTTCTCTGGCGCGCACGATGCCACCATCGCCGCCGTCGCTGCGGGCAAAGTGGACGCAGGCGCACTGAACATTTCGGTGTGGGACAAGTTTGTGGCCGACAAGAAGGTAGACCCCACCAAAGTGCGCGTGTTCTACACCACGCCCAGCTACTTTGACTACAACTGGACGGTGCACGCAGACATGCCTGCCGCACTCAAAGACAAACTCAGCCACGCATTTTTGGACCTGAACAAAAACACACCTGAAGGCAAAGAGCTGCTGGAGCTGCAACGCGCCACCCGCTTCATCCCCACCAAAGTGGAGAACTACAAAGGCATCGAAGCAGCAGCGCGCAGTGCTGGCTTGCTGAAGTGATTGCCAAGATGACTGCCTTAGTGACAATGCCAGTTGCTATATTTTCAATAGCTGCTTGCGCATATTCCACGGGGGTTAGCGGCCTATTTCGTTCATGAAACTGGTTTTGAATGCCTGCTCTGCCCGCCACCCTGCTGCGGCCGCTTCTACGGCCCCGGCGCTCAAAGCAGTCACCCTAACGCTGGAACGCGGCGAGCATGTCGCGGTGATCGGTCCGTCGGGCGCAGGCAAGACCACTTTGCTGCAGGTCATGGCTTGCGCGCTCCAGCCCTCAACGGGGCAGTTACGTCTGGACGAAACCGACCCATGGACCCTGCGCACCACCGCACTGCAGCGCTTGCGTGGTGGATTGTTTCTGGCACCCCAGGTGCCACCGCTGCCGCCCCGCCAACGCGTCGTCACGTCCGTGCTGGCCGGGCAGTTGCCCGAAATGGGCCTGTGGCAAAGCCTGCGCAGCCTGCTCTACCCGCAAGACATTGCGCGGGCCGAGTCAGCGCTGGCGCACTTTGATCTGGCCGACAAGCTGTTTGACCGGGTGGACCGGCTCTCGGGTGGCGAGCGCCAGCGCGTAGGCCTGGCGCGCCTGGTCGCGTCCAGCGCGCAACTGCTGCTGGTGGACGAGCCACTCTCAGCACTCGACCCCGAGAGGGCACGCCAGGCAGTGCAATCGCTGATCACCGTGGCCCGTGCGCGCGGTGCCACGCTGGTGAGCACCTTGCACCATGTGGAGATGGCACTGCAGCACTTCCCCCGCATTGTGGGCATGCGCGACGGTGCGCTGGCCTTCGATTTGCCCGCCACCCAAGTCAGCCCGGCGCTGCTGCAAGAGCTGTATGCCAGCCACCTTGACGAACTCACCGGCCCACCACCTGTGATCGACCTGGCAGTGTCTGGCTCACCAGTCGTCGCGATGCAATGCCGCTGACCTTGCCGCCTTTGCCACCGTCGCCACCCTCACGGCGGGACCCGGCCTGGGCCGGTCGCGTATTTGCTGGCCTGGCCATTCTGGTGGTGCTGTGGCCCATGCTGGTGCTGACCGAATTCAAACCCTGGGTGCTGTGGGACGAAGAAAGCCTCAAGCCCACGTTGCGTTTTCTGGGCAGCTTTGTGCCACCCAAGCTGGAGCCTGATTTTTTGACGATGGTGCTGCGCGAGACTTGGCGCACGGTCGCTATGGCCACCGCAGGCATCACGCTGGCGCTGTTGGCGGCCATACCGCTGGCGATGCTGGCAGTGCGCACCCTGTCGATCTCCGGTTTGGCAGGTCGCATGAACCTATTGCCCATGCTGGTGCGCCAGGCCGTGCGCTGGCTGCTGATCGTGCTGCGCAGCGTGCCTGAGCTGATCTGGGCGCTGGTGTTTGTGCGGGTCGTGGGCCTGGGCCCGACTGCCGGTGTGTTGGCCATCGCCCTTACCTACGCCGGGATGCTGGGAAAGGTGTACGCCGAGATTTTGGAATCCTGTGACGCCCAACCCACGCAGAGCCTGCTGCGCAATGGCTCCGGGCGCTTGCAGGCCTTCAGCTACGGCCTGTTGCCGCAAAGCGCGGCCGAGCTCACCAGCTACACCGTGTACCGCTGGGAGTGCGCCATTCGCTCCTCTGCAGTGTTGGGCTTTGTGGGCGCGGGCGGCTTGGGACAGCAAATGGACGCCTCCATGAAAATGTTCAACGGCAGCGAAGTCGCCACCATGTTGCTGGTGTTCATGGCGCTGGTCTGGCTGGCCGACCGCGCCAGCGCGCTGCTGCGCAAGGCACTCACGTGAGGTTCGCATGAGGTTTGGCCTGGGCTTGCTGATTTTGGTGGCGGCCAGCTTCTGGTCGCTCGATTTGCAGTGGGCCAAGTGGCTGTCTGCCGATGCGTTTGCCCGCATGGGGCGCTTCGTGGGTGAATTGCTGGTGCCCAATACCGAGCCGGTCTTTTTGCGCAAGCTGCTGGCGGCCACGCTGGAGACCCTGGCCATGTCGGCCTTGGGCACGCTACTGGCGGCCATCGCGGGTCTGGCCTTGGCGCTGCCTGCTGCCAAAACCCATGCGCATGACACTGCCCCGTGGCGCGGCATCACCCGCCTGGTATTGAACGCCCTGCGCAGCATCCCTGAGCTGGTGTGGGCTGCGCTGCTGCTGATTTCTGCCGGATTGGGGCCGCTGGCGGGCACGCTGGCACTGGCGCTGCACACCAGTGGCGTGCTGGGCCGCCTGTTTGCCGAGAGTTTTGAGAACCAACCCCAAGGCCCGGCGGACGCATTGCGCGTGCGCGGCGTGGGCAGCGCCAAGGTGTTCTGGTATGCCGACCTGCCACAGGCCTTACCGCAGCTGGTGAGCTACACGCTGTACCGCTGGGAAAACAACATCCGCGCCGCAGCGGTGCTGGGTGTGGTCGGTGCCGGGGGCTTGGGCCAGATGCTGGCTTTCCACATGGGGCTATTCCAGATGCCGGAGACCAGTTCGGTGCTGATCGCCATGATGGTGCTGGTGGCGCTGGTCGACGGGGTGAGTTACCTCAGCCGCCACCATATGCAACACTAAATCGCCAGCAACCGCGCTTTGGCCTGTGCGTATTCGCGCTTGAGCTGCGCCACAAAGTCGGCCGCAGGCTGCACTTTGCCGACCGCACCAATGCCCTGGCCACAACCCCAAATGTCTTTCCAGGCCTTGGACTTGTCACCACCAAAATTCATTTTGCTAGGGTCGCTCTCGGGCAGATTGGCCGGGTCCATACCGGCATTGCGAATGCTGGGGGCCAGGTAGTTGCCGTGCACGCCGGTGAAGAGGTTGCTGTAGACAATTTCGTCCGAGTTGCCATCCACAATCGCCTGCTTGTAGGCGTCGCTGGCACGGGCTTCTTCGGTCGCAATAAAGGCCGAACCAATGTAGGCAAAGTCTGCACCCATGGCCTGCGCTGACAGCACAGCAGCACCACTGGCAATCGAGCCACTGAGTGCCACCGGGCCATCAAACCACTGGCGGATTTCTTGTATCAATGCAAACGGACTCTTCACCCCGGCATG
>JBEEJM010000235.1:0-11623 GCA_041169205.1 Pseudomonadota bacterium
CAGAGTGTGGTCAACCCTGCCAACGGTGCCGAAGCGACTGCACCTACCAAGCCATTCACAAGGACGGGCAAGTCGATTACGACGAATGCTTTCAATGCATGGACTGCGTGGTCATTTATGAAAGTGAAACGCTGTGTGTTCCGGTCTACAACGCGTCGCGTAAAGCAGGTGACAAGTCGGTCATTCCAATTGTTGCGATTGCGGCCGGCGACGTACCTACGTAAATCAGAGGGAGCATTCATGAAACGGCGATTGTTCATGCAGATCGGTTTGGGGCTGTTACTGGGGGACGTAGCACTGCTGACGAGGGACGATGCCACTACGGGTTTGCAGTGGACTAGCAGAACGCTTACCGGCATGGGAACGTCCATGACTATCCGGGTCGCCCATATAAACACGTCGGTCGCCAACGCCGCTCTGGATGCATCCATCGCGGCTATCCGGCATGTGGAAGATCAGATGAGTCTGTTTCGCAGTCACAGTGCAATCAATCAACTCAACAGCAACGGCCGCATAGACAATCCACATCCTGACTTGGTCGAAATTCTCCGAATTGCACGGCAAGTTTCAGAACGCAGCAAAGGTACTTTCGACGTGACGGTACAGCCCTTATGGTTGGCGTTTGACGTTGCTCGCAAACTGGGGCGCTTGCCGAACCCACAAGAAGTTGCAAAAGCACGTGCATCAGTCGGGTGGAAAAAAATGCATGTATCCGACGAAGCCATCTGGTTTGATAGCCCGTCCATGGCGATTACCTTGAACGGAATTGCGCAGGGCTTCGCAGCGGACAAAGTGAAGGCCATTTTGGAAAATTTTGGTATCCAAGATGCGTTGATTGACACTGGGGAGTGGGCTGCACTGGGTCGCCCCGCAGCAGGCCGAGACTGGTCACTGGGCGTGGCCCATCCGCGCAATGAGAAAACTCTCTTCGCTCGCTTGGCCATGCGTGGGAAATGCGTGGCAACTTCGGCAGACGATCAATGCACCTTCAGCCCCGATTTCGCAAACCACCATATCTTTGACCCGCGCACGGGCTACTCGCCGCCAAACCTAGCCAGCGTCACCGTCGCAGCTCCGTCCTGCGTTATGGCCGATGCAATGACTAAAGTTATTTTTATGTCGGGCTTTTCAGATTCACTGGAGCTCGCAAAGGCGTGGGATGTTGACGTGTTGGTGATGGACAAAAATGGCCATTGGCAGGCATCACCCGGATGGGCCTTGTCCCAGACATAAACCGCTCAACCCGGCACTGAGACAAATTGTGACAGTGTTGCAGCCTGTGACGCAGCAGCGCTCCAATACGCGTAAAAAATCGGGTTTACCCCGCCATTTGCGACAAATAGAACTCCAAAAATTGGCCTGCTGCCGTGGCACAGATTTTGCGGAATATGTCCTACGAACGTGGGTGCGACAGCGCGCAAGTCCCGTTCGCTGACACGTCCTTATTGCAAGGTCGTGGAACCCCCAATGATAATTAGGAGACAAAACTGTGAGACAGAAACTACTCGGCTTACTCGTCGTGGCCGCAGCCACTCAGGTGTCGGCGCAGGTGACCGATGCCATGATCGCAAGCAGTGCGACGAACACCAGCTCCATCCTCACTTCAGGCTTGGGTACACAAGGGCAACGATTCTCGCCGTTGAGCACCATCAATGCCTCCAACGTCAAACACTTGGTACCCGCGTGGTCCATGTCGTTCGGTGGGGAAAAGCAACGCGGACAAGAGTCTCAGCCCTTGGTTTACAAAGGCAAGATGTTCGTCACAGCGTCTTACTCGCGTATTTTTGCAGTGGATGTCAAAACCGGTGAAAAGCTCTGGAAGTATGAGCACCGTCTGCCAGAGGGAATCATGCCTTGCTGCGATGTGGTGAACCGTGGTGCCGCATTGTTTGACAACCTCGTTATTTTTGGCACATTGGATGCCCAGCTGGTTGCCCTAGACCAAGACACCGGCAAAGTAGTGTGGCGTGAAAAAATTGACGACTACGCTGCAGGTTACAGCCAAACCGCTGCCCCTCTGATCGCCAATGGACTGTTGTTGACTGGCGTATCTGGTGGCGAATTCGGCGTAGTGGGCCGCGTGGAAGCACGTGACCCCAAAACCGGCAAGATGGTGTGGACTCGTCCTGTTGTTGAAGGCCACATGGGCTACCTCAACGGCAAAGAAAACGGAATTTCTGGAACGACTAACGCAACGTGGCCTGGTGAAACCTGGAAAACCGGCGGCGCAGCAACCTGGTTGGGCGGTACTTATGATGCCACCACCGGACTGGCCTACTTTGGTACGGGCAACCCCGGTCCATGGAACAGCCATGTCCGCAAGGGTGACAATTTGTACTCTGCCTCCACCGTTGCCATCGATGTCAAGACTGGGAAAATCGTATGGCACTACCAAGGCACGCCCAACGATGCATGGGATTACGACGGTGTTAATGAGTTTGTGACCTTCGACATGGATGGCAAACGCGTCGGTGCCAAGGCGGACCGCAATGGTTTCTTTTATGTGAACGACGCGACCACCGGCAAGCTTCTCAACGCCTTCCCTTTTGTCAAGAAAATCACATGGGCTACCGGCATCGACCTGGAAACCGGTCGTCCCAAGTTTGACCCGGCAAACCGCCCTGGCGACCCTGCTGCGCCTGGTGGCGATGGAAAACAAGGCACATCGGTATTTTCTGCTCCAGGTTTCCTGGGTGGAAAGAACCAAATGCCGATGGCTTACAGCCCCAAGACCAAGCTCTTTTATGTGCCAACCAATGAGTGGGGAATGGACATCCACAATGAGCCCATCAGCTACAAAAAGGGCGGCGCATACCTCGGTGCGGGCTTCACGATCAAACCGCTGTTTGAAGATCACATTGGCTCCTTGCGTGCCATCGATCCAAAGACCGGCAAGGTTGCATGGGAAGTCAAGAACAGCGCTCCACTCTGGGGTGGAGTGCTCACCACAGCGGGTGACCTCGTCTTCTGGGGAACACCGGAAGGCTACCTGAAAGCTGCTGACGCCAAGACTGGAAAAATCCTGTGGCAGTTCCAGACCGGTTCCGGCATTGTTGCGCCACCCATCACCTGGAATGACGGTGCAGACCAATACGTGAGTGTTGTGTCCGGTTGGGGTGGTGCTGTACCTCTGTGGGGCGGCGAAGTGGCCAAACGGGTCAACTTCTTGGAACAGGGCGGATCCGTCTGGACCTTCAAGCTTCCAAAGTCATAAGAATCTGAGTTACTAACCGGGGGTGGCGCAGAACAGCATGTTCAGCCACTCCCTTTTTTTTCTGAAAATTCTATGCGAACACTTCTTACTATTCTTGCCTTGTTGTGCGGCATAAGCCACGCAGCGCAACCTATCAGTCACCATGAGGCTTCAGTGGCTCAGGAACTTGCCAAAAACAACGGATGTTTTTCCTGTCACTCTACTTCGGAAAAAATCGTTGGACCTGCGTATTTCAGTGTTGCCGAAAAATACAAAACTGACAAAGATGCCGCAGCATCGCTAGTCCAATCGATTCAATATGGATCAAAAGGAAAGTGGGGGCGCATACCGATGCCACCTCACCCATCAATGAGCGGGGATGACCTGAAACTGTTGGCCCGTTGGGTTTTATCTATCGAAAAATAAAGTCCCAACTCTTGGTATTGCGCCGTTATCGGATGGTATCAACCCCAGACATCATCCGGTAGCAATGCCTTCTTGCGGTAAATGGTGTTGCGGGAGACTCCGAGCAATTTGGCTGCAACGGACACATTTCCTCCGTTGGCGCGCAACACCAGGGCCATAGTGTCCAGGGCCACATTTTCGAGTTTTGAAGATTCGGACGGTGGACGAATGGCCTCAATTGGCAATGGAACCTCTGGCTTACCCAACTCGACTCCCACAGGGAGCGTTTTTGGAATGCTTGCACCTGAGGATCGCAATTCATCCAGGAAGTCGTCGGGAAGGTGGCGCATCTGAATTTCTTCAGTGCAGTTTGCCATGACAACGGCTGTTCTCAGTAAATTGAACAGTTGCCGAAAGTTGCCGGGCCATCCAAACCGGTGGAAAACTTCCATGACATCAGGCGCAATTCCCTTGGGCATGGGCGAGCGGCATACGCTGGCAAGAATCCTCTGCGTGACAATTTCCAAATCCTCGCGGTCCCGCAGTGCAGGCAAACGCACGACCAACCCATTCAGGCGGTAATACAGGTCCTCACGGAATTCCCCATTCGCAATCATTTCTTTGAGGTTCTTGTTGGTTGCACAAATCACCGCCAAATCGACATCCACCTCTTTTCCTGCCCCCAAGGGACTCACCTTGCGCTCCTGCAGCACTCGCAACAAGCGGGCCTGCAAATGTTTCGGCATGTCGCCGATTTCATCCAAGAACAAGGTTCCACCATTGGCTAACTGCACCTTGCCCACCGAGCCTTTCCGTTTTGCACCGGTGAATGCGCCTTCTTCGTACCCGAATAGTTCGGACTCAATGAGTGCCTCGGGAATGGAGGCGCAATTGACGGAAACAAAATTTTTGTGGGCTCGCGGGGAATCGTTGTGCATGGCTTGCGCGAGCAGGTCTTTCCCGGTCCCGGTTTCTCCCAAGATCATGACGGGTATATCGTGGCCACGGATCATGTTGAGCTTTTGAATCACCGCTGAAATCTGTCGATCACCCGTATCTAGATACCGCAGACTAGACAAGGATTCCTTTCGTGCGGGTGCGTTGCCAACGGGCTGCTGCTTGACCTCAGGTTGGAGTGCAGCGGGCGTCTGAATGGCCTCCGTCTCATTGAAAGGGACCCCGCCAAACGACCGACGAATTTGAAACGCACTCAAGCAGCAGACCGAAACACCGTTGTGCAGGCAGAGCGAAGTCGGCCCTCCCACTGCAAGACGAATACGGTCATGGAGCTGGGAAATGGCGATCCCGAACAACGAATAGAAAGTATGCGCGCCGAGTGCATTGGCGGACAGGCCAAACTGAAATTGCGCACTTCGATTGGCCGCCAAAAACCGACCATCTGGCGTAAATACCGCGATACCTTCGACAAGCGTTCCGAGGAACTCAGCGCGCGAATGAAACCGCACAATGACATCGACAGGAAATACGTCGGAGAACATATGGTTCTCAATCATCTGCGCTGACATCCTTGCAATCGCCATGGTGTGCTGGTGGTAACTACGGTGGTCGCCGGTAACATCCAGAGCACCAATCACTTTCCCGAACGGATCAAAAATAGGGGTACAGGAACAGGTGAGAAATTGATTGGCCTGCAAGTAATGTTGGGATCCATGGACAACCACCGGCCGTTCTTCGGCAAGCGCTGTCCCGATGGCATTCGTCCCCTTGCTTCGTTCAGACCAGTTCACCCCAGGACGCAACGCCACCTGAGATGCCTTCTCAAGAAAATCCGCATCGCCTAGCGAATGCAATACGGTTCCACAACGTGCGGTCAGCAAGACCATGCTTTGCGTGTTCGCAATCTGGTGATAGAGGGTGTCCATCACAGGTGCGGCGTGCTGGTACAAAAAGCGATTTTCTTCAAGCGTGGCGTGCAGCAGGTCCACAGCCAAGGACGAAAAATCGGGAACATCAATTTCCCGCAAGCCAAACGCCTGCGATCTTTCCCTGGAGGTCACGATCAAGGTTTCGTGCTCAGGGCTATTCAGGGGGGGGCTATTCAGAGGGCCATACGAGGTCCCTCCCAAGTCCAAAAGCGAGGTCCGCGTCATGTCTTCTCCAATAGCAACATCCTGCAAGCTCAAGTGCTCACAGTCATCGCTTTTTATGTTCGGTACGTACGACATTGATTTTGCTCCGTTTTGTAACAACTTTCAACTCAGCGCAAGTTACAGGCCAACAGTGCCAAGCCATATGCGCCAATTTGCCACACGGTTGTGATCAAGAGACGGTGCAGTGCGGGGATTCCTTAAAAAACTGGCACCACGACGGCTGGCGCGGAATTTGCAGGAGATAAAGCGCTGTATCAACAAAACTATTGAAGTAGACATGTCCATCCCATCCACTATCAAAAAACACTTCTTATGGGTTGTCGCTGGCGCGTCCGCCTTGCTGTCAATGGCGAGCCTCGTGGCTATGGCGCATGGTGATGTCGTTCCGCAGTCGGTAGACACCAGCACATTGCCGCAACTCGGCGCGAAGTGGCTCGACACCAACCCTTACTCCAGTGGATCAGCACATCGGGAAGCGCTGCGCATTGGCACGTCGGCTTACAACCAAAACTGCGCACGCTGTCACGGGCTGGAGGCCATATCAGGCGGCATATCTCCCGACCTTCGGAAACTGGACAGTGACTGCACGGAGTTGAAGGATAACGAAAAAAAACAGGCTTGTTTTTCGGAAATTCAGGAGTACTTTGTGTCAACCGTTCGACGGGGTCGCGTACGTGATGGCCGCGTTTACATGCCCCCCTTTGAAGGCATCCTGACCCAGGAAGCCATTTGGTCCATCAAGACCTACCTCGAAACACGCCGCGAACCCTAACGCATTCACCACACAAGCATTGGAAAGGAAACTCCCTTGAAGCCATCTTCGAATCCGACCGTCACCCGTAACTTGCGTCGCAGAGTGCTTTTGTCTGCCGCATTGCCAGTCCTGTTGGGCATCGCACCCAACGCGTGGTCGCAGGAGCGCAGTGCATTGGACAAAATCCGCGCACGTGGCACGCTGAAGGTCGCGCTGTACAAAGACAATGCTCCCTACTCAGACGGAACCGCCAGCAAGATGACTGGCGTTGATGTGAGTTTGGCCGAGGCACTTGCCAAGCAAGTGGGGCTTACCGCCTCGTTTCTTCCGTTCGATGCCGGAGAAAACATGGGAGATGACTTGCGCAACATGGTGTGGAAAGGCCACTACCTTGGCTACGGTCCCGCCGACGTGATGCTACATGTTCCGGTGGATAAATACTTCATGGAGGACAACCGTCAAGCCTTCATTTTTGCGCCGTATTCCAGAGAGCATCTCGTTGTTATGCATGACCCGAAAAGTCTTGCGCAGGTTTACAACCCAGAAGACCTGGTTGGACAGCGCGTGGCCGTGGAACAAGGCACCGGTGCCGCTAGCGCTTTGATGGGCTACAAGGGCGGCCTGCTGCGCGACCATGTTTCTTTGTACAAAAACGGAGTCATGGCTGTGCAGGCCGTTTTGGCTCACCAGGCCGATGCCGCATTTGTGTCATTGGCACAGGCCGAAACAACGATATTTCATGCCAAGCTCGACAAGAAGGATTGGGGCTTTTCCGAGCTGACATTGCCAGGTGTTCCGCCTAACGGCTGGCCGCTGGGCATGGCGGTCAAAGGCGACAGCAAAGAACTGGCAGCGCTGCTGGATGACGCGCTCGATGCCCTGCGCAAGCGCGGTGAACTCGTACAGATATTCCAATCGCATGGATTGACGTTGGCCGCGCCCTAAAGAGCTTGGTGCAACAGGACCTATCAGTTGACCAAGGCGGTGTGAGGTTCGCGTCCAACCGAAACGGTCTTCAAGGCTTTCCTTGATGCCGTGTCGATGATGGTCATGTCGTCCGATAGACCATTCACCACGTACAGACGCGACCCATCCAGGTTAAGCGCCAAACCCCAAGCCCGTTTGCCTACCAATGCAAGCCCGCGTACCGTCCGTGCAGCCACATCTATTTCGGCAACACGATTGGCGCGACCCAATGCAACCCAGGCGGTCTTTCCGTCTTGGCTCATCAGAATGCCGACCGGTGTGATGTCCGCAGCGCGCATGCCAGTGACTTGAAATTTCAAGGTGTGTTTGATCTTCATGGACACGGTGTCAATAATGCTGACGCTCGACCCCAATTCATTTGTGACCCACAACTCTGAGGCATCGGGTGTGCTTGCAAACCGCCTTGGACGCATCCCCGTTTTTACCTGCGCTACCACTTTTCGCTTGACGACATCAATGCGGTAAACGGAATTCGCCACTTCGGAAGTGACATAGACAAACTTGCCGTCTGCGGTGACCAGAACCCCTTCTGGCTCCGCTCCAGTCTTGACTGAAAACAAGGGCTTCTTGCTGGCAATGTCGTAGGCGGTCAACTGGCTTCCATCTTCGATGGAGACATAGGCGCTCTTTCCATCTGGAGACAGTGCAAAAATTTCCGGACTTTCGCCGGTGGGAATCACATCAGTCACTTTACCCGTCTTGACGTTCACCACACCAAGCTGGTCGCTGTCACCGCAGGCCACCATGATGGTTTGTTTGTCGTTAGACCATGACATGTGCCGTGGACGCAAGCATGTCGGTATGGAGCGAATCAGATTTCCATCAACATCCATCTGAACAATCGCATTGTCCTTCTCGCTGCTCACAAAAATATCAGCATGGGCACCATGACAGAAGAAAGCGGTCGCAATGGCAACCGAAGTCAAGGTGGCGCGAAATGATGTGGTGTTCATGGTTGAAATTTGAATAAACGTTGGCGGTACGACGGGCAATCCATCCATATTTGCAAATTGCATGCCAGATCGCTTGATCGTTTGACAAACCCATCTCACGCCTGTGTCGGCATAGTTATTGCACCCCAATAAGGGTGCTCCACAATGACACACATCATGTGGCGCAGCGTACCAATAACAGAATACCTCCGAGACATATGACACACACACCTCACCCTGGCCGCTCTATTCTGGCGATGTTGATCGGTCTTCCGCTTGCTCCTCTGCATGCGCAAACGCTTGCGGAAGTTGTTGTTTCTGCTTCCCGAACAGAGCAGCGTAGCTTTGATGCACCCGCTGCCATTCAAAGCGTTGGTCGCGAGCAAATTCAAAGTGCGGGACCACAAATAAATTTATCAGAATCGCTCGGTCGTGTACCTGGAATTACCATTCTGGACCGTGGAAATTACGCCCAGGACATGCAGGTGTCGATCCGCGGTTTTGGCGCTCGCGCTGCATTCGGAATCCGTGGCATTAGGCTTTTGATTGATGGTATTCCTGCCACCACGCCCGATGGTCAGGGCCAGGCTTCATCCATCAGTTTGACTTCAATGGAGAGCATAGAAGTCTTGCGCGGGCCCATGGCCTTGCTATACGGAAACTCGTCGGGCGGTGTCATTCAGGCATTTACCAAGTCCGCGACGCTGAGCCCACAAGTGGATTACCAATACTATGCAGGCTCCTATGGCATGCACCGCGCGGACTACCAGTTTTCTGACACCGTCGGCATGTATGGCATCGTCGCGGACTACGGCACGTTCAGCACCGCGGGCTACCGCAACAACAGCCAGGCGGAGCGCAAGCAGTTCAATGGGAAGCTCGGGTTTGATCTGAGCGAGCAGTTGCACATCAACGTGATTTACAACCAGTTTGATATGCCTTTGGCTCAAGACGCTTTGGGACTGACATCCAAACAATGGATCGCAGACCCGACCCAGGCCGGCACAGGTGCAGCAACCTATTCCACTCGCAAAACGGTACTACAGAACCAGCTGGGAAGTTCTGCCAAATACAGTTTGGATAAGGACCGGTCAATCACGGGTCGGGCCTATTACGGAATCCGGGAAAACCTGCAATACCAAGTCGGTGCGGCTTCTGGACCCACGTCGACCGGTGCGTGGACGGGGCTGAATCGCAACTATTACGGTGCTGGTCTGCAGTACAACGAGCACACGGCGTGGGGCCAGGTACCTGTGGACCTTGCGGGAGGCTACGAATTTGATCGCTCACGCGAATTCCGTCAGGGAGGCGTCGCGGCCCTAGGTCAAAAGACCAAGACAACACGCAGCGAGGACAACCAGTCGGAGAACAGTGACTTCTTTGTTCAGGGCACAGCCTTGGTGGCAGACAATTTGTCTGTCGTCACGGGCTTGCGTTCAAGCTCAGTACGGTTTGTCAGTGACGACTACTACGTCACCAACACCGACCCCGATGGGTCGGGCAACACGAGCTACAGCGCCACCAGCCCGGTGGTGGGCTTCACTTTCCATGCTACCGATGCATTGAATATTTATGCCAACTATGGCCAAGGCTTTGAAACCCCCACGCTGGCGGAAATGGCCTACAGCGGAACCGCTGCACCGATCGCAGTATTCAACCCGAAATTGAATGCGTCAACCAGCCAGCACTATGAGCTCGGGGCCAAGTGGGTTCCTACACAAAACTCTCGTGTCGACTTTGCGGTGTACCAGATTAATACAACGGATGAACTTGTTGTCGCTGTCAATAGCGCAGGGCAGTCCGCCTACAAGAATGCACCAAGCACCACGCGCAATGGTTGGGAGCTGTCCGGTAGCACCGCGCTGACACCGCATGTGTCGGCTGTGGTGTCCGCATCCATGATTGACGCGCAATACGCACAGGCGTTCACATCAAAAACACCGAGCGGCACCACAACGGTGGCATCGGGCAACAAGATTCCGGGGATACCGGACTCCTCGCTTTTCTCGGAGTTGGCGTGGAACAGCGAAGGGGTGCAAGCCCGCAAAGGCGCTCCGGCCATGGGAACCCGTCTGGGCATCGAGTTGGTTCAGTCCGGTCGCATCTACGCTAACGACACCAATACCGAGTCCGCCAACAGCCATACGGTGTTCAATCTCTCGGCGAGCCACCGCTGGCCAGTCGGAAAAGGCGCGCTCACGCTGTACAGCCGACTCAACAACGCGACCGATGAAAAGTACGTAGGCTCCGTCATCGTGAACCAGGCCAGCGGTCAGTTTTACGAACCCGGTTTGCCGAAAAATTGGACTGCAGGCTTGAGCCTTACCGTGCCGCTATAAGCCCATACTTACTCCGACATGGCTATGATTCAGACGATGGCAGAGACCACTTTCACGCCCATCCTTGTTGCCAAGGACTTACAAAAATCATACGGCACCAAGGTTGCATTGAAGTCCGTCAGTCTGACCTTGCATGGCGGGCAATTTGTGGCATTACTTGGCCCCAATGGCGCCGGCAAGTCCACCTTGGTTCAAATCCTGAGTGGCCTGTTTGTGTCAGACCATGGTGACTTGCTGGTGTTGGGCCACGACATCAGAAAAAGTGCGTCCAAGGCCTTGGGCGCGTTGGGCATTGTGTTTCAACAATCGTCCCTGGACCTGGATCTTTCGATTCGCGCCAACCTGCTTTTTCATACCGACTTGCACGGCATCCCAAGAAAAATCGCGTTGGAAAGAATTCATGCGGGGCTGGCCTTACACGGACTAAATGCCCAGGCCACTCACAGTGTGCGCTCATTGTCGGGCGGGAACCGACGCAAGGTAGAGCTGGTACGAGCGCTTCTGCACAAGCCGCGGTTTCTCGTCATGGATGAGGCCACCGTTGGGTTAGACCCGTCGTCCCGGCGTGACTTGATCCAATCCGTGCTGGCGCTCACCCAATCCGAGCAGGTGACTGTGCTGTGGGTCACTCACCTCGTTGACGAGGCTGCCATCGCAGACCGTGTGGTGATTTTGAATCAGGGCGAAATTGCGTTCGATGGCCGACCGGTGGACCTGATTGCGCAGTCAGGCGGGCTGACGTTAGAGCAGGCCTTTTTGGCACTCTGCAAACCCGCAACCAAGGCCCAAAGCGACTAAGCGGGTTGTAGGCTGCCTTTGAGCAAGCGGGGGTAGGTTTCCAGCAAGGTCTTGCTTAAAGACTGAATCTCCATCGATTCAATTCCGCGTGGCCGCGCCAAATC
>JBEEJM010000236.1:0-10794 GCA_041169205.1 Pseudomonadota bacterium
GTGCCCTGGCTGCGCTGGTAATTGATGAGCTTATTCATCAGCATGCGCCCCAATCCACCGCCTTTGAGCTGTGACCGGATGATGATGCCGAACTCGGCGCTGAGGTTGTCCGGGTCGGTCATGGCGCGTGCCACGCCCAGGGTTTGTGGCCGGCCATCAGGCCCGGCGGCAATGGCTACAAACGCCATCTCGCGGGTGTAGTCAATCTGTGTCAGGCGTGCCAGCTCGCTGCGCTCCATGGTGCGGCGGCTGTAGAACACCCGCATGCGAATGTCCTCCGGCTCCAGCTGCGCCAAAAAGTCGGTGTGCAGGGCCTCGTCTTCCGGGCGAATGGGGCGCAGTTCCAGCGGTTGGCCCTGCCATTGCAGCTGCTCGCACAGTTCCGCTGGGTAGGGGCGAATGGCAAAGTTCAAAGCACCTGCGGGCTTGGCGGCGCTCAGACGGATGCGCGCGTCCAGGGCGATGGCGCCCTCGTGGTTGACCAGCAGCGGGTTGATGTCCAGCTCGGCCAGCTCGGGAATGTCGGTCAGCAGCTGCGACACCGCCAGCAGCACCGCAATCAACGCCTCTTCGTTGGCCGGTGGCGTGTCGCGCCAGCCCTTGAGCAGCTTGGCAATGCGGGTGCGCGCAATCAGCGCGCGGGCTAGCGGCTCGTTGAGCGGGGGCAGGGCCACGGCGCGGTCGCCCATCACCTCCACCGCCGTGCCGCCTTGGCCAAACAAAATAATAGGACCGAACACCCGGTCGATGGTGGCACCCACAATCACTTCTTGCACATGCTGGCGGCGCACCATGCCTTGCACGGTAAAGCCATCCACCACCGCTTTGGGTTGCAGCAGTTTGACCCGTGCCAGCATGACGCGCGCGGCCTCGCGTACCTCATCGGCGCTGTCCAGATTCAGCGCCACGCCGCCCACATCCGACTTGTGCGAAATCTGCGCCGACAAAATTTTGATGACCACCGGAAAGCCCACGCGTTGCGCCTCTTGTGCAGCCTGCTCGGGATCGGCAGGCACGGTACGGGTGACCACCACGGGGATGCGGTAGGCATCCAACACGGCCTTGGCCTGCGGCTCGGTCAGCATCTCCTGGCCCTGCGCTAGCGCGCCCCGCACGATGGCCTGCACTGCGGCACGGTCGGGTGCCTCGGGCGTGGCCTGGGCGTGGGGTGCTTCCATCAGTTCGGTCTGGTTGCGGGCGTAGGCCTGCAGCATGGCGAGTGCACGCACGGCGGACTCGGGCGTGTCAAAACTGGCAATGCCCGCGTGCTTGAACAAATCTCGCGCCTCTTGCACCGCAGGCCCACCCAGCCAGCAACTCAGCAGCTTGGGCGTGGCACCGGTGGTGGGCCGGACGATGGGCAGCAGCGTGCGGGCAATGTCGGTGCTGGGCACGATGGCGGTGGGGGCTTGGATAAACAAAATGGTGCCCGTCTCGGGTGCGGCCGCCAAAATCTGCAGGGCTTGGACATAGCGCTCGGTGGGTGCATCACCAATGATGTCCACCGGGTTGCTGTGCGACCAGTTGGCGGGCATCGTGGCATCGAGTTGCGCCACGGTGGCGGGCGATAGCTGGGCCAGTGGCACACCCATCCACTCCGCGGAGTCGGCCGCCATGACCCCGGCACCACCACCGTTGGTCAGAATCGTCAACGCGTCGCTCGCGTCGGCACGGCTGCGGGTGAGCGTTTCGGCGGCCAGAAACAGCTCGCTCAGGGTGTCGACGCGCAACATGCCTGCGCGCGCAATAGCGGCGTTGTACACGACGTCGGAGCCGGCCAGCGCGCCGGTGTGAGAGGCGGCCGCTTTTTGGCCTTGCGCCGAGCGGCCCGACTTGATCACGATGACCGGCTTGTTGCGCGCCGCAGCGCGCGCGGCCGACATGAATTTGCGAGGCGATTCGATGGACTCGATATAGAGCAGGATGGCGCGGGTGTGTACATCGGTGGCGAGGTAGTCGAGCAGGTCGCCAAAATCCACGTCCATATGCTCGCCCAGCGAGACAAAGTGCGAGAAGCCGATTTGCTGCGCCTGCGCCCAGTCCAGCATGGCGGTTACCAGAGCACCCGACTGCGACACAAACGCCAACTCGCCGCGCTGCGCACCAATGTGCGCAAAGCTGGCGTTCAGGCCCGCATGGGGTGACAGCAGGCCAATGCAGTTGGGCCCCAGCAGGCGCAACAAGGTGGGCCGCGCAGCGTCTTGCGTGGCCTGCTTTTGCTTGTCGGTGAGGCCTGCGGTGAGGATGATGGCGGCGCGCGTGCCACGCTGGGCGAGGTCCCGCACCAGGCCGGGCACGGTGGCGGCGGGGGTGCAGATCACGGCCAGATCGGGCGCTTCGGGCAGGTCGGCCACGCGGGCAAACACCGGGTAGCCACCCAACGCACTGTGCTTGGGGTTGATGGCATACACCGGCCCCGCAAAGCTGCCATCCGACAGGTTGCGCCACACCGTGGCACCGACGCTGGCGGGGCGTGCCGATGCGCCTATGACTGCGACTGATTTTGGGTCGAACAAAAAGTCCAGATTGCGTACGCTCATCGACGGTGCCTTTTGGGATTAGCTATGCTGCGAGCTTAATTCTGTTTGAGGGGAAAGACACATGCCGATTACCAAAGGATTCCGTGCGCTGGTGGACGAGGCCATGGCCCAGGTGACGACTTACAGCGTGGCCGAGGTGCAAGCGCGCATGGATGACGCTGCGGTGCAGATCGTCGATATCCGCGACATCCGCGAACTGGGTGATGGCACGGTGGTCGGCGCTTTCCACGCGCCGCGCGGCATGCTGGAGTTTTGGGTGGACCCCGACTCGCCGTACCACAAGAAGCTGTTTGCCGACGAGGGCAAAGAGTTCATCTTGTTTTGCGGCGCGGGCTGGCGCAGCGCGCTGGCCGCTAAAGCATTGCAAGACATGGGCATGACCAATGTGGCGCACATCGATGGTGGCTGGGCCGAATGGGTGAAGCAGGGTGCGCCGACGGAAACGCTGGAGCAGCAAAAGGCGAAACGGGCAGTCAAGGCATGAAGCTCGCGAGTTCGGTTCCGTGAAGCCCTTCGCTGCCACCAACCCATGCCCTTGCGGCCGGTCGAATGCAAAGTCGCAGCTGCTGCGCTACGGCGATTGCTGCGGCCGCTATCTGGAAAGTGACCTCCCCGCCCCCGATGCTGAGAGCCTCATGCGCAGCCGCTACAGCGCCTTCGTGCTGGAGCGCGCGCCCTATTTATTGGCCACCTGGCACGCCAGCCACCGGCCCGCCTCGATTGCGTTTGAGCCGGGGGTGAAGTGGCTGGGGCTGGAAGTGCGCCAGCACCTGCCTGTGGATGCCGACAACACCGAGGTCGAGTTCGTGGCCCGACAGAAACCCGTGGGCGGAAGTGCCGTGCGCCTGCACGAGCGCAGCCGCTTTGTGCGAGAGGGTGGACGGTGGCTGTATTTGGATGGAAATTTAAGTTAAATCGGCCGCTAGCCCCCGTGGAATATGCGTAAATAGCTATTTAATTTATAGCGGTTTGGGTGCTATCGCACCAACCGCCGCATCAAAAGAGACTTCATATCCCGCCGGGTATCCACCACGATATGGATGTAAACCGTGTCTTGGCGCACCTCGTAAATGAGGCGGTTCATGCCTGACAGCAATTGCCGGTATTGCGTGAGATGGACGGCTTCAAGCTCTGGCGGAATCGCCCCCAAATAGGGAAACGTCGCCAGATTACGGATGGCTCCTTTGAGCGTGCCGTAGGTGGCTTGCCAAGTACCCGCGGAGAAGTTTTTAGTAATGTAGCGCCGCAATTCGAGCAAGTCGGCTTCTGCCGATTCCAGAATGACGACTTTCATTGCAGGTCGGCCGCGTCCAAGCTGGCGAACACGTCTTCTGCATCCCGGAACTTGCCTTGCTCAATCTCGCGATTGCCCAGCGCCAGGAGCTTGAGCAGCGCCAAGGTGTTTTCGCGTTCCTCGTAGCTTTTGACATCGATAACGACCAGCGTAGCTTCGCCGTTTTGCGTAATCACCATGGGCTCACGGCTTTCGGTGAGTTCTTTGACGATCTGCGCCGTGTGGCTCTTGAGGTAGCTGATGGGCTTGATTTGGGTGGATAGCTTCATTGCAAAACTTCCAAGATTAACGGAAGACCAATTTTAGTCTTAATTTAGTTGTGCTTCAGTTTCCCGGCCGCGTATCCGGTGCTGGCGTAGTCGGAACGCCCTGGTCGATCGCCGCTTGGTGTTGTGCCGCCATCGCGCGCTGAAACGCCGGGCGCGCTTGCAGGCGCTGCCAATACGCTTTGACGGTGGGCGGGAACTGGTCGGTCAGCCCCAGGTGGCCTGCCAGCATCAGGGCGTAGGCCACGCTCACGTCAGCTGCCGTAAACCGGTCTGTGCATAAAAACGTGTGCTCTTTCAGTGCCGCGTCTACCGCGCGCAGGCGCGCCAGAAACCAGCGGCTGTAGTCGGTAGCGACCTGGGGCTGCTTGCGGTCTTCGGGCTCGAAATGGGCGTAGCGCAGCACCAGGGTTTGCGGGAAGGTGAGCGTGGCGTCGCTCATGTGCAGCCAGTTCAAGTAAGCGCCATAGGCCGGGTCGTTGGTGGGTACATCCAAGGCGGCGGGGCTGTGCAGCGCGGCGAGGTATTGGCACATCGCGGCCGATTCGGTCATGCGGGTGTCGCCATCGACCAGCAGCGGCACGGTGCCCAGCGGGTTTTCTTGCAGGAACTCGCGCGCCAGCGCACGCGGGGGGAAGGGCAGCATCTTCAGCTGGTAGGGCAGGCCCAGTTCTTCGAGCAGCCACAGCGGGCGAAACGAGCGGGCGCTGACACAGTGGTAAAGGGTAATCATGGGGTAGCTGAAAACTTAGGCATACTTGCCTCCGCTTGGTTTGTTGGTATTTCTTTTGTGCGCAAGCATATTGCGCTCTGCCACGCGGAAACACCCTTGACTACCGATTTTCGGTGAGACCTTTGACGATTTGAGCGGCATAGCGCATAGGGTAGCTGATGGGTCTGATTTGGTTCTTCTGACAACTTTCCGAGTGACGCTGTGCTTCTACTTGAGCGCAAGCGCTGGCTGTATTTGGACGGAGTCTTGGAATAAAAAAGGCGGCCCTCGCGAGCCGCCCTAAAACCGCATCGAAGAAATTCAGCTGTATTGCATTAGAACGTTGCAGCAATACCCACGGCCACCTGTTGCATATCCACACCGTTGCTCAGCGAGAAGCCGGAGGCAGTGGTGAATTTGGAGTTCTTCTTGTTGTCCACAGACGTGATGGAGCCGATGATTTGCACGTTTTTGTGCCATTGATAGGCCAATGCCACGCCGTATTGTGTTGCACCGGTATCAGTGGCTACATTCGCGCCGTTCACACTGCCGCTAACGTCGTCGGCAACGGCATAACGGGCTTCAACGGTGTAAGCACCCGACTTGTAGCCAAGCACCAATCCATTGGTGGTTTGGTTTTGATCGAACGCCAGTGCTGCACCTTGCACTACCGTACCAGCGGCATTGGTGCTGAGCTTGAATCCACCGCTGAGTTTGGACGCCGTGCGTTCAGTCACAAAGCCAACCTTGAAGCCTCCCAACTTGTAGCTTGCGCCTAACTGGTATGCCGACAACTCTTGGTTGCCCCGATAATTTTTCACGCTGGCGCTGCTGGAACCGTCGAGTTGCCATGCCGCATTGGTAATGGTGGTGGTTCCGAGACCCACTGAGAAATCGCCTGCCTTGTAGCCTAGGCCGATAGACATCTGGTTCATCAAGTCGGTCGCGGCGGTGTACTTAGCCAAGTCGTCACCTTTGTTGCCACTGATAGAGCCTGTGGAGTCCTTGCCGAGGTTGTAGCTGACTAATGCAGTGAAGCCACCCCAGTTGGGTGACTCATAGGCAACCAGATCGCCTTGGCGAGCGCCCAGACGGTTCAATATTTGCTTGTCGCCGGTGTCGTCGGTGGCATCGTTCAAGTTGTCACGCAAGGGCCCTATCAGCTTCGAAGAAAGCTTGTAGGCGTTGTCGTAGCGACCCAGGCGCAGAGTGCCTGCATCGCTGGAGCCCACGCCCACAAACGTGTTGCGGCCACCCAGTTCGGCTTTGTTGTCGGTGTTGCTGCCGTTGCTGCCGAGGTAAAAGCGACTTTCAACCTGGCCCAATGCAAAGCTGCCGTTGCCCAGATCCAACTTGGTTTTGAATCCGAGCTTGGAGGTCTGGTCCGCCAGGCGGGTTTGTGAGTCGTCGGTATTAGCCACTGTTGCGCCGTTCTTGGCCAGAGAGATGAGTTCCACCGCGGTGTGGAACGTTCCATACAGGGCGATAGGGCCCACTTCTACATCTGCAAATGCAGCAGGTGTGGCGATCAGTGTGCCTACGGCGATGGCAATAAGGTGTTTTTTCATAGATGGAGGTGAACGAAAGTAAAGAAGGAAGGAAAGGGCCAAAAGAAGCCACCACCGTTGCAGCAATGGCTGTTCAATGACTGGTCGGGAGTGTGTTTGTCGCGTGTGACGCACGTATGAAATCTGCATAAAGATTTCGTGACAGGGTTGCTGCGGATCGTGGCCGCTTATCGCCCACGCGCTTTCATCAATTTGTCATGCGTGTTCGATAAGCTGAAAGTCCATTTCATCAAGGTTTGCACATGCGTCTTCGCCATATCGTTCTGTTGGTCGCCATCCCGTTTCTTTTGAGTGCTTGCGCAGCGCCTCGTCAAGCGGAGCAGGGTGCATTTGCTTTTGGGCTGTGGGGTGATATGCCTTATAAAAAGGCCGGAGACGATCCAAAGTTGCCGGCTGTGTTGCAAAGCATTAATGCATCAGATATTGCGTTTTCCATTTACGACGGTGACATCAAGGATGGAAGTTCCAAATGCACGGATGATGTTTATGTTGATGCGCTAAAGATGTTCAACAGCCTGGTCAAGCCTGTGGTGTATGTGCCGGGCGACAACGAATGGACCGATTGCCACCGTTTGAACAACGGTGGTTACGACGGACTGGAACGCCTTGCGCACATCCGTCGTACGTTGTTCGCAACCCCGGGCAGCTTGGGCCAAAGCCGCATTGCGCTCGAACACCAGGGGCGCGCAGGCGAGAAATTTGTGGAGAACACGCGCTTTAGCCGTGGCGGGGTGGTGTTTGTGGGTATCAACATGCCGGGCAGCAATAACAACAAGGTGCTCAATGACAAGGAGTGTCAGGCCAAGAGTGCACGCACGCTGGAGCAGTGTGCTGCATCCAATGCGGAATACTTGGAGCGCGATGCGGCCAACGTCGTCTGGCTCACAACGGCATTTGAAAAGGCCCGCGCTGACAACGCTTTGGGCGTGGTGGTCACCGTGCAGGCGGACCCCGGGTTTGATCTGCCGGAAACTGAAGACATTGACGAGAGCGCTGCGCCCGGGGTTAGTGGTTATCGCAACTTCATGGCAGCACTCGTTCGGCAAGCCGAACAGTTCAAAGGGCAGGTGCTGTTTGTGCACGGTGACACGCATTTTTTCAAGGTGGATAAGCCTTTGTACAGCCCAACCAAGCTCTTGCCTAACCTCACGCGCCTGCAGACATTCGGCAGCCCGTCCCTGCACTGGGTGCGTGTGAAGGTCGACCCGACCAACGTGAACGTGTTTGAAATTCAACCGGTGATCGTGCGTCAGCCTTGACCTGGCACGGCGTGGTGTCAATCGGGTGACGACTGACGTCTGAATTCTGCCGGCGACAACCCCGTCCACCCCTTGAACGCCCGGATAAAGCTTTTTTCGTTCTGAAACCCCGCCGCCTCGGCTACCTGCTTGACGAGGCGGTCGGTGCGGTTGAGCAAATCTACGGCGCGGGCTTTGCGCACCTCGTCCTTGAGGCCTTGCAGGGTCGCGCCTTCTTCTTTGAGCTGACGGTGCAAGGTGCGTGGCGACACATGCAACAGCGTGGCCAAAGCCTCGGCGCTGTGGGTTTGCTGGGCGTGGCTGGCCAGCGCCTGGCGCACGCGCTGCACCAGCAGCCGGTCGCGCCGGTACTGCAACACGGTGAGCGGCAGGGCATGCTGAAGCATTTGCTGCAGCGCTTTTTCGTCGCGGCGCAGGCCCAGGCTGAGGTAGCGCGCGTCGAAGCGAATGCTGGCGGGCCCCGCCTCAAAAGCGGTTGAGCCGGAGAACAAAATGCCATACGCGCCCTGGTGCGCCGGTGCCGCAAACGGAAACTGCGCCGATTGCAGCGGAATGCGCGAATCCACCAGCCAGCAGGCCAGCCCGTGGATATTGCGCAGCACCGACACGAGGCAGAATTCGCGCAGCGCACCCAGATCGGCGTGCTCTTCAATGCGGATGGTCGCCACGTCACCCGCCACGCATAGCTCCAGCGCGATGTCCTGGGCTATCAGCGCATGGTGGCGGCACCAGCGCTGTAGCGCCAATTGCAAGGTCGGTGCGCTGATGGAGGCGCGCGCCAGCATGCCGTAGCTGCCCCAGGGCAGGCGGCGGTTGAACCAGCCCAGCGCTTCGTCATCCAGTTCTTGCATGGCCGCACCCGAGAGCTGTTCCATCTGCCAAGCGGTGATGCGGCCCTGCGTTTGCACCACGTCTTGTGGCGCAATCTGTGCCCGTTCCAACGCGCTTTGCGGGTCTTTGCCATAACGCGCATAGGCCAGCACAATGGCTTGGACAAAGGCCACGGGAGTCGCAGCGATGGGGGGAGAGCGTGCCATACAGGCGGAGTTTGACAGAATTTTGTGTGCAGAATTTATGTGGCACGATTTGCAACCTTGATGGCCCGTCAAACATGCCGCGTGGCGATCAAAATGCAAGTTGCTCTGAAAACATTGACTGGACACGCACCATGCCCATCCTGGAGACCCAACTCAACGCCCGCTCGGCCGACTTTCAGGCCAACGCAGCCGCCATGCGCGCGCTGGTGGTTGACCTGAACGCCCAAATCGACAAGGCATCCATGGGCGGCGGTGAAGCAGCCCGCGCCAAGCACACCGCCCGTGGCAAGCTGCTGCCGCGTGACCGCGTCGCCATGCTGCTAGACCCCGGCACACCGTTTCTAGAGCTGTCGCCACTGGCTGCGATGGGCATGTACCCCGACCGCGATGGCACGGACAGCGCACCCTGCGCAGGCGTCATTGCCGGTATTGGCCGCGTGAGCGGCGTCGACTGCCTGATCGTCTGCAACGACGCCACCGTCAAGGGCGGAACCTACTACCCCCTGTCGGTCAAAAAACATTTGCGCGCACAAGAAGTGGCGGCGCAAAACAACCTGACCTGCATCTATCTGGTGGACTCGGGCGGTGCCAACCTGCCCAACCAGGACGAGGTGTTCCCCGACCGCGAGCACTTTGGTCGCATCTTCTACAACCAGGCCAATATGAGCGCCCAGGGCATCTCGCAAATTGCGGTGGTGATGGGCAGCTGCACGGCAGGCGGCGCGTATGTGCCGGCCATGAGCGACGAGACCATCATCGTCAAGAACCAGGGCACCATCTTTTTGGGCGGCCCGCCGCTGGTAAAGGCGGCCACGGGTGAAGTGGTCTCGGCGGAAGATTTAGGCGGTGGCGATGTGCACACGCGCCTCTCGGGCGTGGCCGACCACCTGGCGCAAAACGACCTGCACGCGCTCTCGCTGGCACGCGAAATCATCTCGCATTTGAACAAGAAAAAGCCGCCAGCCCTCGCCACACAAGCGCCGGCAGCTCCTAAATTTGCAGCGGAAGAGCTGTACGGTGTGATTCCCACCGACACCCGCAAGCCCTTTGATGTGCGCGAAATCATTGCCCGCATCGTCGATGGCTCGGAGTTTCATGAGTTCAAACCGCGCTTTGGCGCCACGCTGATTACCGGCTTTGCGCATATCGAGGGAATGCCGGTCGGCATCATTGCCAACAACGGCATTCTGTTCAGCGAGTCGGCGCTGAAAGGTGCGCACTTTATTGAGCTGTGCTGCCAGCGCAAGATTCCGCTGGTGTTTTTGCAGAACATCACGGGCTTCATGGTCGGCCGCAAGTACGAAAACGAAGGCATCGCGCGCAATGGCGCCAAGATGGTCACCGCGGTGGCCACGGCGCAGGTGCCAAAGTTCACCATCATCATTGGCGGCAGCTTTGGCGCGGGCAACTACGGCATGTGCGGCCGCGCCTACAGTCCGCGCTTCTTGTGGATGTGGCCCAATGCGCGGATTTCAGTCATGGGCGGTGAGCAGGCCGCCAGCGTGCTGGCCACGGTGAAACGCGACGGCATTGAGGCCAAAGGCGGGGCGTGGAGCAAGGATGAAGAGGAGGCCTTCAAAGCCCCGATTCGCAACCAATACGAAGTGCAGGGCCACCCCTATTTCGCCACTGCGCGTTTGTGGGACGACGGCATCATCGACCCTGCTGACACCCGCCGTGTGTTGGCATTGGGATTGAGTGCCTCGTTGAATGCCCCCATTCCCGACACCAAGTTTGGTTTGTTCCGCATGTAGTCTGCGAACATCGGCGCATGCACCTTACATCCCCCCAAGATCTCCAACGCCGCAGTCTGGCGGCCGTATGGCACCCGTGTACCCAAATGGCGCGTGCCGCGGTGGTGCCACCGTTGCCCATTGCCCGTGGCGAAGGGCCGTGGCTGTTGGACTATGAAGGGCGGCGCTACTTCGATGCCAACAGCTCGTGGTGGGTCAACCTGTTTGGCCACTCCGACGCAGGCATCAAAGACGCCATCAGGCAGCAGCTGGACACCCTGGCGCACGTCATGCTGGCCGGCTGCACCCACGCCCCGGCCGTGGAGCTGGCTGAAAAATTGTCGGCCCTGACCGGCGGCGCCCTGGGCCACACCTTTTTTGCCAG
>JBEEJM010000237.1:0-2762 GCA_041169205.1 Pseudomonadota bacterium
GCGCCAAGCCTGGCATGGGCTCAGCGTGTTGTGCAGCAATGGCATGCAGGCAATGGCGCGGGTGCCATCCAGGTCGACGGAAAGATGGTCGACAAACCGGTGCTGCTGCGCGCCGAACGCATTCTGGCCCACGCGGGCCAAACTCTTTAACTCCTACTGACAAGGTAATTACCATGGCATCCACGATCATTGACTCCCGGATTTTTGGCGACATGTTCAGCGACGCGCGCATGCGTGAGGTCTGGTCGGATGAAAACCGCACCGCAAAATACCTGGACATCGAACGCGCGCTGGCCAAAGTGCAAGGCGAGTTGGGCATCATCCCCCAAGAGGCGGCAGACGAAATCGTCAAGCATTGCGAGCTGTCCATGATCGATTGGGACAAGCTAAAGGCCAAGACCGAGCAGATTGGCTACCCCATCATCGCCGTGGTGAACCAGATCAACGCCAATTGCCGCGACGGCCTGGGTGAGTACTGCCACTGGGGTGCCACCACCCAAGACATCACCGACACCGCCGCCGTGCTGCAAATGCGCGAAGGTCTGGCACTGGTGGAGCAAGACCTGACCGACATTTCGGACGCGCTGGCCACGCTGGCCAGCAAGTACCGCGACACGCCCATCATTGGCCGCAGCAACCTGCAGCAGGCCACCCCCATTACCTTTGGTTACAAGATGGCCAGCATTCTGGCCGGCATCGAGCGCCACCGTGAGCGCCTGTGTCAGCTCAAGCCCCGCGTGCTGATGGGTGAGTTTGGCGGCGCATCGGGCACGCTCTCATCTCTGGAAAAAGGCGCCATGGAAACCCAGGCTGGCCTGATGAAAGAGCTGGGTCTGGCGCAGCCGCTGATCTCCTGGCACACGGTGCGCGACACCATTGCCGAGGTCGGTGCCTTCCTCGGGCTGGTCGGTGGTTCACTGGGCAAGATCGCCATGGACGTGAAGTTGCTGATGCAGACTGAAGTGGGCGAGGTGTTCGAGCCGTACGCCCCAGGGCGCGGTTCGTCTTCAACCATGCCGCAAAAACGCAATCCCATCTCCTGCCTCTACATCCACGCCAACGTGTCGGTGGCACGCCAGCATGCAGCCGCGCTGATGGATGCCATGGTGGCCGACCACGAGCGCTCCACCGGCCCGTGGGAAATTGAATGGGTGTCGCTGCCAGAAATTTTCTGCCTGATGTCGGGCGCTCTGAAGCAAACCAAGTTTGTGCTGCAGGGCCTGGAGGTGGATGCCGTGCGTATGCGCGCCAACATGGACATCACCAACGGACTGGTCATGTCCGAGGCCGTGATGATGGGCCTGGGCCCCTACATTGGCCGCGAATATGCACACGACCTGGTGTACGACCTGTGCCGTCAGGCATTGAAAGAGAACCGTCCGCTGATAGCTATTCTGGAAGCCCACCCCGAGATCAACAAGCACGTGACGCGCGCCCAGCTCGAAGCCATGTGTGACCCCATCAACCACCTGGGCCAGGCCGGTGCGATGGTGGACCGTGTACTCGCGGCCCGCAGGGGAAAGTGAAGCGCTTATGACCTCACCTAGCAAGCATTCATCCGACAGGGACATAGATGTCTTGGTGATCGGCGGTGGCAACGCCGCTCTGTGCGCCGCGCTGATGGCGCGGGAGGCCGGTGCCAGCGTGCTCCTGCTCGAAGCCGCCCCGAGTGAATGGCGCGGCGGCAACTCGGCCCACACGCGCAACCTGCGCTGCATGCACGACGCACCCCAGGACGTGCTGGTCGATGTCTATACCGAAGAAGAGTATTGGCAAGACCTGCTCAAAGTCACAGGCGGTCTGACCAACGAGAAACTGGCCCGGCGCGTGATTCGCGACTCCAGCACGTGCAGACCCTGGATGCGTAGCCACGGCGTGCACTTTCAGCCCTCACTCTCCGGCGCCTTGCACACGGCCCGTACCAATGCCTTCTTCATGGGCGGCGGCAAGGCGCTGGTCAATGCCTACTTCCGCAGCGCGGAGAAGCTGGGCGTGCAGGTGCGCTACAACGCGCCGGTCAACCGGCTAGAGATGGAGAACGGCCACTTTGTCGCGGCCCATGTCGAGACAAAGCACGCCGACGGCCGGGTGAGTTCCGAGCGCATCACGGCGCGTGCCTGTGTGTTGGCCTCCGGCGGTTTCGAATCCAACCGCGGCTGGTTGCGCGAAGCGTGGGGGGTGAATGAACGTGGCGAAACCCCGTCCGACAACTTTCTGATTCGCGGCACCCAATTCAACCAGGGCGTGCTGCTGCGTCACATGCTCGATGACCACGGTGCCGATGTGATTGGCGACCCCACACAGGCCCATATGGTGGCCATCGACGCCCGTGCACCGCTGTACGACGGCGGCATCTGCACCCGCATTGACTGCGTGTCGCTGGGCGTAGTGGTCAACCGCGAAGCCCAGCGCTTTTACGATGAGGGCGAAGATTTTTGGCCCAAGCGCTATGCCATCTGGGGCCGGTTGGTGGCCCAGCAACCGGGGCAAATTGCCTACTCCATCATTGACGCCAAAGCCATTGGCCGCTTCATGCCACCGGTCTTCCCGGGGGTCAAAGCCAATACCCTGACCGAGTTGGCCGACCAACTGGGCCTGGACAGCCACACTTTCATGCAAACACTCAACGATTACAACAACGCTTGCCAGGTCGGCACCTTTGACCACACGGCGTTGGACGACTGCCACACCGAAGGCGTCTCGCCGGTCAAGACCCATTGGGCTCGCCCCATCGACACTGCACCGTTCTACGCCTACGCACT
>JBEEJM010000238.1:0-2893 GCA_041169205.1 Pseudomonadota bacterium
CCCTACGCCCGCAATGACCAATCCGGTCAACGCGGCGCGGGTCTGGGGCTGGCGCTGTGCCGCGCCATTGCCCAGGCGCACAAGGGCACGCTTGGCTTACGCCGGCGTAACCGGGGCGGCAATGTGTTCGTCCTGTCGCTGCCACTGGCCGCGGAACAACCCACCAGAGACGCACTATGAGCTTGCGCATTCTGGTGGTGGAAGACGACCGCGAAATTCGCGCCATGATGCAGGCATCGCTGGCGGTAGAAGGCTTTGAGGTGCAGACGGCGGTGTCGCTCAGCGAGGCGCGTGCCATGCTGCTACACGCCTTGCCCGATGTGCTGGTGCTGGACCTGGGTTTGCCCGATGGCGACGGCGTGGAACTGGTGGTGGAGGTGCGAAAGCGCCACACGCTGCCCATCCTGATCGTCTCGGCACGGCACCAGGAAGCGCAAAAAATTGCCATGCTCGATGCCGGGGCTGACGACTACCTGGTCAAACCCTTCAGCGTGGGCGAATTATTGGCCCGCATTCGGGTGGCCCTGCGCCACCGGGGCACCGCGCTGGCCCCAGCGGTGCTGCTGCACGAACACGATGGTTTGCGCATCGACCTGAGCACCCGCGTAGTGCAGCTTAACGGCACCACCTTGCACCTGACACCCACCGAGTTCAACCTGCTGGCGCGCCTGGCTCGCAGTGCGGGCCGGGTGGTCACGCACCGGCAATTGCTCACCGATGTCTGGGGCCCGGAATTTACCGAGCACACCCACTACCTGCGGCTGTACATGGGCCAGCTGCGCGCCAAGATCGAACACGACCCCGCCGAACCCGAGCATTTGCTCACCGAAACTGGCGTCGGTTACCGCCTGGCTGTGATTTAAAAACTATGCGTAGCAATGAACATCGTGACAGTGTGGCCGCCCTGACATTGGGCGCGTTAGGTGTGGTGTATGGCGACATTGGCACCAGCCCGCTCTACACTATGAAAGAAATTTTCAGCCCCGCCATGGGCATCCCCCTGGACGCCACGCACCTCATCGGCGCGGTATCGGTGATCTTCTGGGGGCTGATGATGGTGGTCACACTGAAGTACGTGGTGCTCATTTTGCGTGCCGACAACCGGGGCGAAGGCGGCATCATGGCGCTCACCGCGCTGGCGGCCAAAGCCGCAGGCAGTTCACCCCAGCGTCGGCTCATTTTGCTGTTGATTGGTGTGTTCGGTGCGGCTCTGTTTTATGGCGACAGTGTCATCACCCCGGCGATCTCGGTGCTCAGTGCCGTAGAGGGGCTGGAGGTAGCCACCCCGGCTTTTAAGCCTTATGTGCTGCCCATTTGCGCAGCGGTGCTGGTAGGGTTGTTTGCGGTGCAGCGCTTTGGCACCAGCGTCGTGGGCAAGCTGTTTGGTCCCATCATCATGGTCTGGTTCGCTGTGCTGGCGGTCACCGGCGTGCAGGAGATTGCCCAGACACCGGGCATTCTGGCCGCGCTGAACCCGTTGCACGCCATTGCATTTTTGATGAACCAGGGCTGGCATATGTTTGTGGCGGTAGGGGCCATCGTGCTGGCGTTCACCGGCGCTGAGGCGCTGTACGCCGACATGGGCCACTTCGGCAAACGCCCGATTCAATACGCCTGGCTGGGGATGGTGTTACCCGCGCTGGCGCTGCACTACATGGGCCAGGGCGCGCTGCTGATACGCGACCCGTCTGCGCTGGAGAACCCGTTCTACCGCATGTTCCCCGCCAGCTGGTTGTTGCCCGCGGTCGCCCTCGCGACGGTGGCCACAGTGATTGCATCGCAGGCGGTTATCTCAGGGGCCTATTCCATGACCAAGCAGGCCATGCAACTGGGCTTGCTACCGCGCATGCAGGTGCACTACACCTCGGCCAAAGAGGCCGGTCAAATTTATATGCCCGAGGTCAACTGGCTGCTGCTGGGCTCGGTGCTGCTAGCGGTCTATGGCTTTGGCAGCTCGTCTGCCATGGCCTCGGCCTACGGCATCGCCGTGACGGTGACCATGCTCATCACCACGGTACTGACCTTCTTTGTGGTGCGCCACGGCTGGAACTACCCACTGCCCGTGGCCATCGCTGCCACCAGCGTATTTTTGCTGCTGGACCTGTTGCTGGTGGTGTCGTGTTCCATCAAATTCTTTCAGGGCGGCTGGTTCCCGCTGGCGCTGGGTATGGCCATTTTTGTGGTGATGGCGACCTGGCGGCGCGGACGTGAGTTGTTGATCGACAGCATCCGCCACGAAGACCCGGAGCTGCTGCCCTTCATCACTGCGTTGTCGCAAGACATCGTGCACCGCGTCCCCCGCACCGCCATCTATGCCGTGGCCAACCCCGGCACCGTGCCGCAGGCGCTGATGCACAACCTCAAGCACAACCAGGTGCTGCACGAACGCAATGTAATTCTCACCGTGCTGTTTCACGACGTGCCTTGGATCCCTTTTGACGAACGGGTGCAAGTGCAATCTCTGGTGCCAGGCTTCTGGACCGTGCAGGTGAACTACGGCTTCAAAAACACACCCGACATTCCCAAAGCGCTGGAGCTGTGCAAAACCCAGGGGCTGACCATCAATCTGTTTGAGACCTCGTACTTTTTGAGCCGCGAGACCGTGGTGCCTGGCAACGGTTCGGGCATGGCCCATTGGCGCGAAGCCCTGTTTGCCGTGATGTCGCGCAACGCAGGCAGTGTGGCCGGGTTTTTCAAGCTGCCCAACAACTGCGTGATCGAACTGGGGACGCGCGTGCAGATTTGACCGCCTGTGCAGCTAGCGTGCCATCAGCGCGCGCTGTACGTCAGTTTCCTGCCGTATCGCCGCTGCAAAGCCGGGCGCGCCGACGGTGTTGAGCACGCGTTTGAAGTGGCCCACCACCGTGGGGTCAAGTGCCGCAAGTTGCTTTGC
>JBEEJM010000239.1:0-2533 GCA_041169205.1 Pseudomonadota bacterium
ATGCCGTCTTCGATCAACACGTTACGCTGGCTGACATTGCCCTCGTCGTCGATGTTGAGCGAGCCGCGCCGGTCGGCAATCGTGCCGTCGTCGAGCACCGTCACGCCCTTGGCGGCGACGCGCTCGCCGATGCGGCCGGCAAACGCGCTCGAGCCCTTGCGGTTGAAGTCGCCCTCCAGCCCGTGGCCGATGGCTTCGTGCAGCAAAATGCCGGGCCAGCCGGGGCCAAGCACCACAGTCATTTGACCGGCGGGCGCGGGGCGGGCATCCAGATTCGTCAGCGCGGCGTTGACTGCGTCGTCCACATACTGGGCAATCTGGCCGTCGTCAAAATAAGCCAGGCCAAAACGCCCGCCGCCACCGCCCGAGCCGCTTTCGCGTCGGCCTTTTTGTTCGGCAATCACGCTGACGCTCAGGCGCACCAGCGGGCGCACATCGGCGGCCAGCGTGCCGTCGGCACGCGCCACCATCACAACGTCGTATTCGCTGGCCAAGCCTGCCATCACCTGAATGATGCGCGGGTCTTTGGCGCGGGCCAGCTTTTCTACTTTGCCCAGCAAGGCCACCTTGGTGGTGCTGTCCAGCGTGGAAATGGGGTCAGTGCCAGGGTACAGCTTGCGGCCACCTGCTATCTTTTTGCTAGCTGCCTTCACACGCCGGGCCTGGGCTGAGGCCCCAATGGTCCGTACCGTGCGGGCCGCATCGAGCAGCGAGGCCTCAGAAATATCGTCGGAATAGGCAAACGCCGTTTTCTCGCCGCTGACGGCACGCACGCCCACGCCCTGGTCAATGCTGAAGGAGCCGGTTTTGACGATGCCCTCTTCCAAGCTCCATCCCTCGGAACGTGTGTACTGAAAGTAAAGGTCGGCCTCGTCCACCTGGTGCGCCTTGATCTCGTTCAGCGCACGGGTCAGATGGGACTCATCCAGCCCAAAAGGGGTTAGCAACAGGGCCTTGGCCGTAGCCAAGCGTTCGATAGTGGGTTCGCGAGAGATCATGGACCCATTTTAGGGGCGCTGGAGAAACCCCAGGAGTGCAGCGTCATCCAGCTCGGCCCGCGGCCTGCCCAACCGCTGCGCGATGTCTACGACTGCACCAGGCGTTTGGAGTTGGCAATCGACATCAAAATGCCCAGCGCCAGCCCCAAGGTCACCATCGCGGTACCGCCGTAGCTAATGAACGGAAGTGGCACTCCCACCACCGGCACGATGCCGCTGACCATGCCCATGTTCACAAAGGCATAGGTGAAGAAGATCATGGTCACGGCCCCAGCCAGCAGGCGGGAAAACAACGTGGGGGCTTCCAGCGCAATCAGCAGGCCGCGAAAGATCAGGAAGACAAACGCGATGATCAGCAGCACATTGCCCGCCAGGCCAAACTCTTCCGAGAAGGCCGCAAAAATGAAGTCGGTGGTGCGCTCGGGAATGAACTCCAGATGCGTCTGCGTGCCCTTCATGAACCCCATGCCAAAGATGCCTCCCGAACCAATGGCGATCATGCCCTGGATGATGTGAAAACCTTTGCCCAGCGGGTCACGGGTGGGGTCTAGCAGGGTGCAAATGCGCTGCTGCTGGTAGTCGTGCAGCACCGGCCAGCGCACGCCATCAGCGCACAGCTGCGGCTCAAACACCACAATCAGCGCCACCCCAATCAGGCCCAACACCACCGGGGGAATAACCAGCTTCCAACTCATGCCGGCAAAAAATATGACCGACATGCCAGCCGCCAAAATAAGGATCGCCGTGCCAAGGTCGGGCTGTCGGATGATGAGCGCCACTGGCACCGCCAGCAGCACGGCAGCCACCGCAAAGTCGAGCGGGCGCATTTGTCCCTCGCGCTTTTGGAACCACCAGGCCAGCATGAGCGGCATGGCGATTTTCAGAATCTCGCTGGGCTGAATCGTCACCCCGATGTTGATCCAGCGTTTGGCACCCTTTTTGGTGATGCCAAAGACAGCCACCCCCACCAGCAAAGTGACTCCGACGATATAGAGCGGCACCGCCAGCGCCATCAGTCGCTGTGGCGGAATCTGCGCCACCACAAACATGATGGTGGCAGCAATGAGCATGTTGCGAGCATGGTCCTCAAACCGGGTTCCATGGTCAAACCCCGACGAGTACATGGTGAGTAAACCGGCGCACGCCAGCAGAAAGACAGCAAACGCCAAGGGGCCATCAAACCCCGCAAACCAGGGCGCTATGCGCTGCCGTAGAGAAACTTTGCCAAAACTATGTGCCATGGCGGGATTATCCCGCGTGCGGGACAGACACCACACAGGCTAGGAAATCAAAAACTCCACCGCGGTGCCGCCCGGAGCGCTGCGCACCGCCATAGTGGCGCCGATGGCTTTTGCACGCTCTTCCATGGACAGCAACCCTTTGCGCTTGGGTAGGGTCGTGTCAAAGCCGCAGCCGTTGTCCACAATGCGCACCCGAACACCCTGCGCATTGCGCTGAGCCTCTATGCGCAACATCGAAGCACCTGCGTGCTGCAACACATTGGCAAGGGCGCCGTAAACCAGAAACTGCAGGTG
>JBEEJM010000240.1:0-31228 GCA_041169205.1 Pseudomonadota bacterium
AATAGCAATTTGACGCTACCTCAACCCGATACGCGCTTGCTATAGGCGTAAAAAACCGCGTCTTGCACCCACCCCAAGGCTTCGTAAGCGGCCTGCGCGTGCAGGTTGGTCTTGGCGGTGGTCAGGTCCATGCGGGCTTTGCCGTGCGCAGCGGCAAGCTGTTCTGCCGCCACCAGCAACACCTTGCCTGCACCGGTGCGCCGGGCTTGGGGCGTGACGAACAGGTCGTACAGCACATAAATCGGCTTGGCCTCCACCGAACAAAAGCTGGGGTACAGCTGGCAGAACCCCACTGCTTGCGCTGCTTCATCACAGGCCAGAAGAATCACAGACTCTGCGTTCTGCAAGCGCTCTCGGATAAACCGTGTAGCCAGCGCCAGATCCGATGGCTGTTCGTAGAACTGGCGGTAGGCGTCAAACAGTGGGGCGATGGTATCGAGGTCGGCCAGACCGGCAATGCGTGTTTTCAAGTGGGTGGATTGGTGCATTCGCCAAGGATATACGCCGCGCAGCCGCCCGTCGGTCGGCCCTGCCACCTTACCCCCGATAATCGGGGTATGTCTTCTTCCAAAGTTTTATTCGGCTTTCATGCCGTGGGTGTGCGCCTGAAAACCGCGCCCAAATCGATTGTTGAAATCTATGTGGACCCGACGCGCCGTGATGCGCGCATGCGTCAGTTCATCGAAAAGGTGACCGAGAGCGGTGTGCGCCTGATCGAGGCGGACGGCGTGCGCATGGCCAAGCTGGCGGGCAGCCACGGGCACCAGGGTGTGGCCGCACGGGTGCAAGAGCTCAAGCAAGTGCATTCGCTGGACGAGTTGCTGGAAAACCTGGAAGCGGCCAATGTGGCTTTGCCGCCCGAGCAGCGCACCCAGCCGCTGATTCTGGTGCTGGACGGTGTGACCGACCCGCACAACCTGGGTGCCTGCCTGCGTGTGGCCGATGGTGCTGGCGCGCATTGCGTGATTGCCCCCAAGGACCACGCCGCGGGTATCAACGCGACCGTGGCCAAGGTGGCCAGCGGCGCGGCCGAAACGGTGCCGTACTTCATGGTGACCAATCTGGCGCGCACGCTGAACGAGTTGAAAGAGCGCAATATCTGGATCATTGGCACCAGCGACCAGGCGACGCAAACGCTGTACCAAACTGACCTCAAAGGCCCGGTGGCTTTGGTGTTGGGAGCCGAAGGCGACGGCATGCGCCAGCTCACGGCCAAGACTTGCGACCAGCTGGTCAGCATTCCGATGCATGGTGCGGTGGAAAGCCTGAACGTGTCCGTGGCCAGCGGCGTGTGTCTGTACGAGGCGCTGCGCCAGCGGCTCTAGATTCACGTCGACGGAGAACGCAGAAAGGGCCAAGGGGGCGGCCTCAGCTGCCAAACGCGCAGAAATCGGCCGCCCCCTTGGCCCTTTCTGCTTATTTAGATTTCGGTCGGGTTGGGGCTGGAAGCAGGTTCACAGCTTTGCGATCGATCGTCCACAAAGCGGCCACTCGGTTGGACCGTGGTAGGTCAGCAATGTCACGTTGATTCAATATGTTGGAGCACCCGCTATGCCTCCAACAGCTGTCCTCGCTATTGTCTGTCTTCTGGACGTCAATCTTCGAGCCCTCTAAGTTGTGCCTGCGATCACGGCCTAGTAATTCTGAAGAATCAAATTATCGGGGTACAAAACATTTCCTGCGAATAAGATATGTCGAGACGACAAAGCATCAAAGGGCTATGGATGTCTAACGGCATCGATACCTGATGAGTATTACCATGCCGCTTTCAGATGTAGATACTTCTGGGATGCACTTCTATGAAAACAGTAATTCTTGCGCTGGGTTTGATCTTCTTTTCTGACTTCGCCGCCGCCGATGAGGCCGGACGCGATGCGTTTACTTTGGAGATTCTGAAAAAGTCGTCGCTGGTACAAAGCGATTTACGGTTCCCCAAAGAAACATCTGAGCTGGGAATATTCAGCAATCTCAACAATGCCATTTTCAAACCGACTGGAGACGGTCCGTTTCCGGCCGTTGTACTTTCGCATACCTGTGGTGGAATCAAGATGGCTGATGTCAAACCGTGGGTCGAGGAAGGTCTCAAGCAAGGCTATGTGGTGCTGGTGATAGACAGCATGCGAGGCAATAAAAACAATTGCTTCCCCCCAACACCGGTGCCGTTTGTGCGCAGGGTCAAGGACATGCTCGATGCGTTGGAGCATCTTTCCGGCATGTCCTTGGTTGACTCCCAACGTATAGGTGCCATAGGTTATTCGCAAGGGAGCATGGTCAATGCATCCCTTTCCAGCAAGTCGGCGGTTGAAACGATCAAACCCGGCTCCAGGCGTTTTGCTGCCGCCGTTGGACTTTACGGTGCTTGCAACTGGCCCAAGGGAACTAACAAAGCCCAGCCGGAATTCAGCTTTAGTTACGTTATGCAAGACACAGACAAGCCATTGCTCTATATGTCAGGAGCAGACGACAATGAAACGCCGGCATCCGCCTGTGAAACTGAGTTGCCCGCGCTTGCAGCGAAGGGCGTACCGGTGCAATGGCATCTATATGAGCACACCACCCACTGCTGGGACTGCAAATCACTCAATGGGTTTTCCAAGACGGATTTTAAAGGTGACCACATTGTCTACAGGTTTGATAAAGAAGTGACCGACGACTCCATGCGCCGCGCTTTTCAGTTCCTGAAGGACCACATGTGAGCGCGCATGGAGACTTCTGCAGCAATGCGACCATTTATCGAAGTTTCCTCAATTGACACCCATTGCATCAAGCCGGCAGCACTTTGAAAGTGAAGTCCTAGTGTTATTGGGAGTGCATACATGATTCGGAACCGGTACCGCCTTTATGCGATTCCTGTCGGTCGCCACGCGCATGCAAAAGGCCCGCTTTTCGGTGCCTTCACAAAGCAGCGTATCGCCGCGCTTCACCACATGTTTTTGGGTCACCACCTTGGCGCTCCATTCCTGCACCGAGGTGTAAATCTGTAAGGTGTCGCCATAGGTTGCCGGTGCCAGAAACCGCGAGTGTGAATTTCAAGGAGCGGATCGCCGATGATGCCGCTCTGATGCTCGCCGCGCTCCAGTTCACGCCACCGGGGCACACCGCATTGTTTGAAAAAGTTGAGCGATGCGGCGTCCATCCATCTGGAAAAGTTCGAAAAAAAACAATACCTGACGGGTCACAGTCTCCAAACGTAACCTGCACTTCAAAGACTGTGGTCTTGCCCAAGGCGGCTACACGCGTTCCAGAATCAGCGCGATACCTTGGCCCACGCCAATGCACATGGTGCAAAGCGCATAACGCCCGCCCATGGCATGCAAACGGTTCACCGCGGTGGTGGCCAACCGGGCGCCACTGGCCCCCAGCGGGTGGCCCAGTGCGATGGCACCGCCCCATGCATTGACGCGCGCATCGTCATCAGCCAGACCCAACAGACGCAGCACTGCAAGGCCTTGAGCGGCAAAGGCTTCGTTGAGTTCAATCACATCCATGTCTTCCAGACGAAGCCCGGTCAAAGCCAGCACCTTTTGCGTCGCCGGTGCCGGGCCTATGCCCATCACACGCGGTGCGACACCGGCCGTGGCCATACCCACGATACGCGCTTTCGGTGTGAGCTGGTAACGGGATGCCGTTGCTTCATCGGCCAGCAACAATGCGCAGGCACCGTCATTCACACCACTGGCGTTGCCGGCAGTAACTGTTCCGTCCGGGCGGACTACACCTTTGAGTTTGGCCAATGCTTCAAGGCTCGTGGCACGGGGGTGTTCATCGGAATCCACCAGCAGGGCATCGCCCTTCTTTTGCGCAATGGATACGCCCACAATCTCGCGGGCCAAATGACCGGCTTGTTGCGCGGCTACCGCTTTAAGCTGGCTGGCCATGGCCATACGGTCTTGCGCTTCGCGTTCAATACCGTATTCCACCGCCACGTTTTCCGCGGTCTCGGGCATGCTGTCCACGCCGTACTGGGCTTTCATGAGTTTGTTGACAAAGCGCCAGCCGATGGTGGTGTCATACACCGCATTGCTGCGGCTGAAAGCCGACTCGGCTTTGGGTATGACAAAGGGGGCGCGGCTCATGCTCTCGACACCGCCTGCAATCATCAACCCGGCCTCGCCGCTTTTAATTGCCCTTGCTGCCGTGCCCAATGCGTCCAGCCCCGAGCCGCACAAGCGGTTGACAGTGCCGCCGGGCACCTCCAGCGGCAGTCCCGCCAGCAAGGCACTCATGCGGGCCACGTTGCGGTTGTCTTCTCCGGCTTGGTTGGCGCAGCCATAAATCACATCCGTCACTGCTGCCCAATCCACCTGCGGGTTGCGCTGCATAAGTGCTTTGATGGGGATGGCACCAAGATCATCGGCGCGCACTGAACTTAGTGCACCCCCGTAGCGGCCAAAAGGTGTGCGGATGGCGTCGCAGATAAATGCATCAGGAGTTTTGGTATACATGGTGGTGTCTTAAAGCAATACGTCTATGTTGCACAAGATGTGTCCAAACCCCGCGTCACTTGAAAGTTGCGCGAGGTCTTTCTGCAGTTGCTTGCGCTCCTGTTGTTGTGCCCAGAAAACGGGTCCGCCTTCCCAACGAGGGAAGCCATAGCCCTGGGTCAGCACTACATCAATATCTTCTGCGCGGCTGGCGACACCTTCCGACAGCAACAGCGCTGCCTCATTGACCATGGCCAGCAAAGCACGGCGCTGAATTTCTGCCGCCGGTAACGTACGGCGCATGATGCCGCGGTCGGCACTGGCCTGTGTAATGCAACTACGCACTTCCAGGTCTGTCGCTGCTGCCTTTTTACCGTCGGTGTACACGTAATAGCCCGCATTGGTTTTGCGACCTAAGCGACCTTGCTCACATAACTTTTCCAATATGGACACATAGCGTTCGCGCGGATCACGCATTGCCGCCTGTGCCTTGCGCATGCGCCAGGCAATGTCCAGTCCGGAGAGATCAGCCACTGCAAAAGGGCCCATGGCGAAACCCATGCCGGTTAAGGCTGCGTCCACCTCCTCGGGCCACGCACCGTCTTCCAACATGAATTCACACTGGCGGCGGTAAGCGTTGTAAATGCGGTTGCCGATAAAGCCGAATGCGTTACCACACATGACAGGCACCTTTTGCAAGCGGACGCCCAGCGCCATGGCAGTTGCCAATACGTCCGGTGCGGTATCGCGGCCCCGTACCACTTCCAGCAACTTCATCACATTGGCAGGGCTGAAGAAATGCAGGCCCAACACGTCCTGCGGCCGCATGGTCGCCTGCGCTATGGCATCTACATCCAGGTAAGAGGTATTGGTTGCCAGAACCGCGCCCGATCGTGCATAGGCGTCTATCTTGGCAAATACCTCCTGTTTGACGCCCAGGTCTTCAAACACCGCTTCTATCACCATGTCGGCAACATTTAACTGTGTCCAATCAATCGACGTTACCAGCCGGGACTCGCAGGCGGCCGCACGCGCCGCTTTCATCTTGCCACTTTGCACGCGCTCACGGTAGTGCTCTGCAATGCGCGCATGACCGCGGCCCAGGGCCTCTTCATTTTGCTCCAGCAAGAACACCTTGAGGCCAGCCTCCAAGGCCGAAATGGCAATGCCCGCGCCCATGGTTCCTGCACCGATCACCGCAATCGTATCTACCGGCCGAGCTGTGGCATCCAAGGCCGGCGGCAATTGGCTGGCCTTGTATTCCGCTTCCGGCAGGTAGTGCAAGGCGCGTGCTGCAGTGGTGGCGAGCAGATCTTCAAAAACCTTTCGCTCTACCTCCAACCCTTGGGCCAACGGCAGCGTCGATGCCGCCACCGCGTACAGCATGCCTTGGTAGGCCGGCTGTAGCCTCTGGCGCAAATTGAGCTTGGATCGGTGCAGGTTGACAGATTCCTGCACGGTCGCAGCGTCAAGGCCGCGCTCGCGCTCAATACGTGCAGACAACGCGGCGGCCGCCACGTGCGCAATCTGCCGCGTTGCCGCAGCCAGTACATCGCCCTCGCAAACCTCGTTGAATACGCCAGCGTAAACGGGGTCTGTTGCACGGAAAATTTGACCGTGCAGGAGCATGCCCAGCGCGGCATCGACACCGATAAGGCGCGGCAAGCACTGCGTGCCACCGGCGCCTGGAATCAGCCCCATATGGATATCCGAAAACGCTATGCGGGTAGAAGTCAGCGCCACGCGCGCATGACACGCCAGTGCCAGCTCCAGCCCCAGGCCTGAGGAGTCGCCGGCAATGGCAGCAACAACAGGCTTTGAATTGCTCTGCACGGCAGCCACCAGATCCCGGAACGTTGGTGCCGCAAGGGTTGCTGCTGGCGCAAAGCCAGTGGCGGGCGCAGCGGCTGCAAAGCTTACGTCATCACCTAGGAGCACTACGCCCTGAACCGAGTCATTGGCCTGTGCAGCATCTAGCTGCGCCATGATCTGCCTGCGCGCCGCCTGCCCTTCAGGGAACAATGCGTCCTCGGGCAGTTGAATGATGGCAATGTTGTCTTGGATAAAAGGCATAAGTCTGTTCAGAACGAACGGTCAATCAGCCCGCATCAGTTGTTTGCCGATAACCAGCTGCTGAATTTGGGTGGTGCCCTCATACAGGCGTAGCAAGCGCACGTCGCGGTAGAAGCGCTCCACCTTGTAGTCATTGATGTAGCCCGCGCCGCCGTGCACCTGCACGCCACGATCGGCAACACGCCCGACCATTTCGGTGGTGAACATCTTGGCGCACGAGGCCTGCATGCTGACATCAGGATCGCTAACACCCACCGCCTTGTCGTCATAGCGCTTCGCCACAGACTGCACCAGACTCCAGCCGGCTAATAGCTCCGCCTTGCTATCCGCTAGCATGGCCTGCACCAGCTGAAAATCTCCAATTCGGCTGCCAAACTGCTTACGTTGCTTGGCATAGGCCACGCTTTCCTGCAGGATGCGATCCGCCATGCCGCAGGCAAGTGCAGATACATGCAAGCGGCCCCGGTCCAGAACCTTCATTGCCGTTTTAAACCCACGCCCAGGAACACCACCGATGATGTTTTCTGCCGAAACATGAACGCTGTCCAGATTGACATCACAGGTCTTCGTACCCCGCTGCCCCATCTTTTTGTCAACTTTGCCAAGGGAAAGGCCGCTGCTGTCGGCGGGAACTATAAAGGCGGATATGCCGCCCGCACCTTCTCCGCCGGTCCGGGCCATCAATGTGAAGGCACCGGCGCGGGGAGCGTTGGTGATGTAGCGCTTGCTTCCATTGATGACGTAGTTGTCGCCTTCGAGTACCGCACGTGTTTTGAGTGACGCCGGGTCTGATCCGGCATTGGCCTCGGTTAATGCGAAGGCTACGATCAAATCACCGGAGGCAATGCGCGGCAGGTAAAGATGCTTTTGTTCAGGGGTTCCATCCATCAATATTCCCTGCGATCCGATACCGATGTTGGTGCCGACCACAGAGCGAAAGGCCAGCGCCGTGTGCCCCAGCTCGTAGGCGACCTGACACTCCTGCGCCAGAGAGAGTCCAATGCCGCCGTACTCCTCCGGTATGGATATGCCGAACAAACCGAGCTCTTTCATGTCCTCGATGATGTCCGGCGGCACTTCGTCATGCGCCTCCACATCGTCTTCAGCAGGCATTAAGCGATCACGAACAAACCTGTGAACACTTTCCGTCAGCAGTGCAAATGTCTCTTGATCGAGTGCCATTGTTTGTGGCCCGTTCAGGTTGGCGCTGAAGCAGTCACCAGCGTGAAATGCTCTACGTGCGGTGCCTTGGCGAAATAACCGCCCACAAGCGCACGCCATTCAGTAAACAAAGTCGACTCACGGAACGAAACGGTGTGGTCTTCCAATGTTTCCCAAGTCAACTGAAAAACATAGCGTTCGGGCGACTCCATGCAAACATGGAAGCTGTGCGCAACAAATCCTTTAGCCTTCGGGAAGATGTCTTTTAGAGCGGTACGGACTGCGGCTTCGAAGGCAGTGCCTTGTCCGCGTTGGATATGAATATCAGCAATTTCCAGAATCATTTTTGCCTCTGTGGTTTAGTGGATGTGGGTGCCGCCGTTGACATCGATCGTGGCGCCGGTTACAAAGCCGGACAGCTCGGAGGCCAAGAACAGGCAGGCGCCGGCCATTTCGCGGGTGGTACCGGTGCGCTTCAGGGGAATGGCGTCAATGATGCCGCGCAGCCGCTCTTCGGACAGACCATCGAGCATGGGTGTTTCGATCATGGCCGGGCAAATGGCGTTGGCGCGAATGCCCAGTGCGCCGAACTCCCGTGCAATGCTTTTGGTCAGGCTCAGCATGCCGCCTTTGGAGGCAGCGTAGTGGGAGCCACCCACCAGACCACCGCCACGCTGTGCAGCCAGTGATGCGACATTCACAATCGTGCCGGAGCGCTTTTCTGCGAAGACTTTCAACACGCTCTGGCACAAAAAGAACGCACCTTTGAGGTTAATGTCGAACATCAGGTCCAGTTCCTGCGGGCTGATTTCCAGAATGGGTTGATTGCGCACGATGCCGGCGGAGTTCACCAAACAATCGACTGTGCCGTGCAGCGCCAGCACCTGTTGAACCAGGTCGTCGCAACTCTCCGGCATGCTGATGTCGCATCGGATGCCGTGCACCGATACCGGGCTGCTCACATGGGCCTGAATGGCCGTCTTTACCTCGTCGAGAACCTTGTCATCCATCATGACATCCACCACCACCACCTTGGCTCCGTGTTCGGCAAACAGCTGTGCGGTGGCGTAACCAATGCTGCGCAGCGAACCCGCGCCGACGATGACGCACACCTTGTCTTTAAGCAACATACAAACCTCTTGATTAGTTTTGAATCGTGTTGGAGTCGATAGGCATTTCTTTGAGAATCCAATCGACTGCCGATGTGTGGCGCGGCGACCAACCCAACTCCGCGCGTGCGCGTACCGAGCGGACCCGGCTGTTGCTGCCAAGAGAAAAGTGTGCCTTGCCGACACCCCACCGGCTGTCTGCAAGGTCGGGGTCCAGCGACTCCACGCCGGGTAGGTTCAAGCGCGTGGCAATAGCTGTGCCGATTTCCAGAAACGAGGCCTCACCGTTTGCCGCAAACAGAAATGAGCCCGCCGCTGCTTTCGCAAGTGCGAGCACATACAGGTCAGCAACATCGTCAATGTGCACGTTCGACCACACGTTTTTTCCAACGCCCACAATTTGAACTGCGCCACACTCCCGTGCGTTGTCAACGAGAAACGGAATCTGCACACTCTTGGTGTTGAGTCCCCGGCCCTGCCCGTAAATGAGGCTGGGGCAAATCACAATGGAGCGGATGCCCTTCTCCGCGGCAGTGAGCACCATGAGGTCTATGTCACGGCGTGCTTGCTTGAAGGGCTGAACCAGCTGCGGCGTGTTGTCGTCGTACACCACGTCGCTGCTGTGCATACCCCGTGCGTTGTCGCCCACAATGCTGGAGCCACTGGTATGAATCAGGGGCTTTGCCGAGTCTTGCAGGCCTGCAATCAGTGCCTTGACCGAGTCCGGGTGGTCCGCACTGGCTGCGTTGATCACGCCATCCGCATTCTTCGCCTCACGCATGAGCAGCGCAGTGTCGTTCAAGTCGCCCATCACCGGCTCAATACCTTGACTGGCCAGTAAAGCGGCATTGGTGGCATTGCGGACAAGCCCGCGTACACGGCTTCCGGCGGTTATGAGCTTTGCAGCGACCGTGCCACCGATATACCCGCCGGCACCAGTAATAAAGAAGGTGTCAGGAGCGCGCATCAGTGGTTAAAACCGGTGGACAGGCCAGGGATGGCCGCAACAATGAAGGTACCCACGATGAGCGCGAGAATGTATCCAAGAATCGGGCGCATTCCCTTGCTCGGACTCACGCCGCTGATGGCGCAGGCCGCGTAGTAGCCCACGCCGAATGGCGGTGCAAACAGGCCGATACCCATGGCAAGTACCACCACCATGGAGTAGTGCACATCATTAATCCCGAACGTCTTGGCAATAGGGAATAGCAAAGGACCGAACACCACGATCGCGGGAATGCCTTCCAACACACTGCCAAGAATAATGAATGCCAATACCGATACAGCAAGGAAGCCCGCGGCTCCCCCCGGCAGTTGCGACATCAGGGTTGCGAGCTGCCTCGAAAAGCCCGACTGTGTGAGTGCCCATGCCATGCCGGTAGCGGTGCCGATGATCAGCAGAATCGCACCCGACAGTGCCGCGGTATCAATCAGGGCCGGCCAGAGTTTCTTAAAGTCCAGCTGGCGGTAGATCAGTGCGCCTGCCAGCAAGGAATAGGCAATACCGATAGTCGACACTTCAGTGGCAGTGGCAACCCCCTGTACGACTGCGGCGCGAATGATGAAGGGCAAAGCAAGTGCCGGGCTGGCCACCAGCAGTGCACGCCCGATTTCTCTCCAACTGGCCCGCACTGCACCGGCCATATTGGCATTTCGGTTTCTCAGCCACACCACAAAACACAGCAAAGCAGCGAGTACCAAGGCAGGCACTAGGCCGCCGGAAAAAAGCGCCGCAATGGAAATGCCGGTGACCGAGCCGATGGTGATCAGCACAATGCTGGGCGGGATAGTTTCTGTTTGCGCGCCAGTCGCGGCTAGTAGTGCCACCATTTCGCCTTCATCAACGCCTCGCTTGCGCATTTCGGGAAACAGTACTGGTGCAATGGCTGCCATGTCCGCAGCCTTGGAGCCGGATATTCCGGACACCAGATACATGCCGCCTACCAGCACATAAGACAGGCCACCACGTACATGCCCGAGCAACGATGCCAGAAATTGAACCATAGCCTTGGCCATGCCGCTGAGTTCAAGCACAGAGCCCAGGAACACAAACAGCGGAACTGCAAGCAGCACGATGTGCGACATACCCTCGTCCATGCGCCCGATGATCACACTGGTGGGCTTGGTTGTGGTTAAGGCGATAAAACCAAAGGTTGCCAACCCGAAGGCGAATGCAATGGGCACGCCTGTTAGCACCAGCACAGCAACCACCACGACAAAAAAGATGAACAGATTGATGTTGCCCAGGTCCTGGAATAGCGGGCTCATGAGGTACAGCGCACCGACAGTCGCCGCGGCAACTGCCACAGCGCATACCAGCCGCTTCCAACTGGACACTTCGGCAAACTTCAGTGCTGCGGCAGCACTCATCAGCAATATGCCGACGGGCAGGGCGGCTGCGCGCCATGCATTGGAAATTTCAAGTGAAGGCGAAGTGACGATCGCCTCGTCCACCGCAAATTCGTAGGCCGGGTAGCCGACCAGAACCAAAAAGGTGGCGCCGGCTACAACGCCGAGCAAATCAAAAAACGCCCGCCTTTCTGGTGATGCAAGGTCTACCAGGGCGGTCATACGCATGTGCGCGGAGCGCCGGAAGGCGATGACCGCGCCGAGCATGGCCAGCCACAAAAACATGAGAGACGCCAGCTCATCAGACCAGGTCAACGGGCGTTGAATGGCGTAGCGACTCACCACACCACCGAACAAAACCAGAATTTCCAGCAAGACCAGAATGGCGGCAGGTACTTCGGTAATGAAGCCCAGCAAGCGGTCGACTTTTTCGACACCGCGAAGCCAGGGCGTGTCTGCACGCGAGCTTGCCGGCGCTGATGCGTTGTGAGAATGATTTGACGTGTCCAAGGGGGCGTCTCCAAATGATGTTTCGCGCACGTTGGTGCGACAAAGGGTGTCGGTCGAAGCGACCGACACCCTGTAGCCAGATGCTTACGCCAGCTTGCCGGTGTACTTTTCCAGCATGCCCCAAGTCTCGGGGCCGAACTTCTTCTGCCATTCAGCGTAGTAACCCGCCTTTTGCAGGGTCTCGCGGAAGGGCTGTGTGTCAACGCGGTTGAACTGCATACCCAGACCCTTGAGCTTGGTTTCGAGGGTTGCGTTCAGTGCATCGTGTGCGGTGCGTTGTTTCATTGCATGGGCATCAAAAATCCGGCTGGCCATGACACGCAGGTCTTCAGGCAAGGCATTCCAGTTTTTCTTGTTACCCACGAGCGAGAAGTATTCCCACATGTGCGAGGTCAGGGAGCAGTACTTTTGTACTTCATACAGCTTGACCGCGTCGATGGTCGGCAAGGCGTTTTCCTGGCCGTCAACCACTTTGGTTTGCAGTGCGGTGTAGAGCTCGCCGATAGGCACGGTTGCAGGCGATGCGTCCAAACCTTTGAACATCGATGTCCACAGCGGTGTGGCAGGAACGCGGATTTTCATACCCACCAGGTCTTTGGGCGAGCTGATCGGTTTGCTGGAGTGGGTGATCTGGCGGAAGCCATGGTCAAAAACACGGCCCACTTGTGTCAGGTTTACCTTGTCGAAGGATGCGCGGATGTGAGCGCCCAGGTCACCGTCGACTGCTTTCCAAACCGTGGCGTAGTCCGGGAAGGCAAATGCAATGGAGTTGATGGATGCAGTCGGCATCAGGTTGCCGTAGATGGAACCCGCAGTGCAGATGAAGTCAATCGCGCCGGAGCGGACTTGCGACAACGTGTCGGTATCGCTACCGAGTTGTCCACTGGGGTACACCTCGATATTCAGACGTCCGCCGGACTCTTTCAAAATTTCGGCACAGGCAGCCTTCAATGCAACGGGTGTCGGATGGCTTTCCGGCAGTGTGATGGCTATTTTTAAATTGATTTTGCCGCCGGCTTGGGCAAATACGGCGCTGGGCACCAAGGTGGTTGCTGCTACGCCGGCAATGCGCTTGAGCACCTCACGGCGCCCGCTTTTATCCGGACTGGATTCGATGTCGTTCTTCAATAGTGTCATGTTTGTCTCCTGTATTTGTGTTGTGTTGAATCAGAACACGTTGGGTTGGTGTACTTCGATGCAATGGCCATCTGGGTCATACAAAAAGACCTGATGCCAGCCGGGGATAGCCCAGCATCCATAGTCCGAGTAGCGCAGGCCCATGGCGTCACATTTGCGCATGAAGCCTTGAATGTCATCGGTACGGAAGCAGAAATGACCGTGGCCCATGGGGTTCACGAATTTCTTCATCTTGAAGCCGGTATCCAGGTCACGCTCGGACCAATGGAACTCGATATCGCCGTCGGTCAAAAAGTCCACTTTGCCTGTGTACGCGCGGTCATCACGCTCGCGGCTGATGACGGTATGAGCGTCATCAGTGATCGTGCCGAGTTCAAACAAAGTCTTGTAGAACTTTGTCAGTCTGGGCAAGTTGTCAGTGCAAATGTTCATGTGATGAAACTTGAATTCCATAGCGCTTTCCTTTGGTTAGGTTGCAAGCCCCCCAGGCACTAAAAGGCGCTGGGGGAAGCTCCACTTGATTGAGCTGGGAGCAATACTGAGCCCTGGCAAGTACGATAGTTGATTTCATATATGAAGTCAAAGTTTTGCGAATGAATTTTGATAGGGGTTATCCCTAATGTTTTTGGCCTATTTTGATAAAAATTTGACTTTATTGAAATACTAATGAATGTTACGATTCACGGATGAATACAACCAATCATGAGCATCGATCGCTGGTCGCCGCCCAGGAAGACACCGTCCGACTGGAAATTTGCAGCGCGTCCTCGGTGAGGCGAATTGCAGCCATGCTCAACCTCAACCCGGATGATTTTGTGGAAGGCGCCCCGCTTCCCAGGGGGTGGCAATTCATATTGATGGGGGCAGATACAAAGCGATCGCAGCTGCGTGCAGACGGTTTCCCGGGGCTTGGTGTGACCATGCCGGACCTGGGTCTGCCGCGCCTGATGCTCGGAAGCCGCGCTGTGACGTATGCAGCCGATATTCCCATTGGCGCAATGGTCACTCGCAACAGCGCGATCAAAAGTTTGACGCACAAGACAACCAAGGCCGGACCGATGGCAGTTGTCGTCATCCAGCACGAATTGCGACTGGAAGCAGACGTTGCACCCGCACTTACGGAGACGCAAACCTATCTGCTGCTACCCGCCACAAAAGGGGCCTCGACTCCGACAGGCGCAGTCATCTCCGCCAATGTGACTGGCGATCAGGTCAAGACAGTGGTGCCGGACGAGACGCTGCTTTTTCAATACTCGGCGCTGGGCTTTAACTCGCACAAGATCCATATCGACAGGGCCCACGCGCGGAACGTGGAAGGTTTCCCCGATCTGGTGGTCAACGGCGGATTGGCTACATTGCTGTTGACGGAATTTTTGCGGCAGGAACTGGGTGTGTCGCCGGTGTCATTTCATGCGCGCCATGTATCACCGCTTTTTTGCGGAAGCCCCATCACCATGGTTGCGAACCAGACCAATGGCCAGTGGCGTTTGCAGGCCTATGACAACCGGTCAACGCTGGCAGTAGATATGGAGGTGCAAACCCATGCGCTTTAAACCTCTGGAGGGCATTCGGGTTCTGGACCTGACCAGCGTGGTCGTCGGTCCGGTTTGCACCTGGCGGCTGGGGCAGTACGGCGCAGAGATCATCAAAGTGGAAAACCCGGAAGGCGACCTGATGCGCGGCCTGGGCGGTGCCTCGCCGACGGGCACGCACTCCGGCACCTATCTGCATTTGAACCGGGGCAAGCGCAACATCTGCCTCGACCTTAAGAAGCCCGAATCGCGTGATGTGATGGACCGGCTGGTGGCCTCGGCCGATGTGATTGTGGCCAACATGCGTCCACAGGCATTGAAGAAGCTCGGGCTGGACGCTGAAACCATCCGCGGCCGCTTTCCGGGAAAAGTTTATTGCCTGATTACCGGCTATGGAACCGATGGCCCCTATGCCGGTCAGCCCACCTACGACAGCGTTGTGCAGGGAGCTACCGGCATGGCCGGCCTGTTTCTGCGCCGCGATGGCAGCCCGAATTACGTACCCATGTTGATATGCGATCACGTAGCGGGCGAAATTGCAGCGGGGTCCATTCTTGCGGCCATGGTGGAGCGCAAAACCAGCGGCAATGGCTGCACCATTGAAGTCCCGATGTTCGAGACCATGGCGGCATTTGTTTTGCAGGAACATCTAGCGCAACACAGCTTTGACCCGCCGGTGGGCCCACCCGGCGACCAGCGGCTTTTAAGCCCGCACAACAAGCCCGTGCAAACCGCAGACGGCTGGATCTCGTTCACAGTCAATACCGATCCGCAGGTCAGGGCATTTTTGCAGGTGACCGGAAGGGATGCGTTACTGGATGACACCCGATTTAATTCCGTATCGGCACGCGCGAAAAACGTGGCGCAGTGGTTTGAAATTCGCGGCACGCCGTTGACAGACAAGACAACCGATGCATGGGTTGAGATTTTGCAGAAGGCCGACATTGCAGTGCAGCCCTGCCACACGCTGGAGACACTGCCGCACGACAAGCACCTCACTGCCGTCAGCCTGATTCAGCATGAAGATCACCCGACAGAGGGACGCACTGCAGCAATTCGCGCTTCCATCCGTGTGGACGATGCCTACCTCGACTTGCGTGGGTGTTCGCAGCCCAAAGGATGGGAAACAAAGCAACTCTTGGAGGAACTGGGGTACAGCGAAGGCGAGGTGGATGCCATGCTGAGCACGGGCTCAGCTTTTGCGTCGGCACGGTGATTAGCCTGCCTGAAGCCCTTGACCGGGCTCAGGCACTGGCTTTGACAGCGCCACCTACTTTGCCTGACAGCGTGCGGGCGGCAGTACCGAGCACCGCGGTGACTTCCGGAATCGACTTGCGTTGGTTCTGGTCGATCCGCTCGGCATAGGGAACTGTCAGCGCAGCGAGCGCTTTGCCTTGTGTGTCCAGAATCGGAAAGCTCACCGCATACAAACCGCGCACTTGAACGCTGGGAATAGATTCAAAACCAATCTTGCGGATGGTGTCCAGAATGGCGCCGATTTGCGGGTCGGACTGGTCTGGGCGGCGTTGGATGGACTCTTCAATCCACAACTTGGTCGTCTCGGAATTCTGAAACGCCAGCAGCACGCGGCCTGAGGCTGAAATCAACACATCAAGCTCGGAGCCGGTGCGCACGCTGAAACCCATGCCGCTGGGCGCGTCCACTTTGGCCAGCACCAGCTGTTTGCCCTGCGAATAGACTGTCAGGTGACAGGACTGATCCAGCTCTTTGGCGAGCCTTTGCATGATCGGCATGGCCTCAAACAGCAGCCGGTGCGTGGGCGGATTAATGTGCGATAGCTCATACAGCTTGGTAGTGATTGTGTAGGAACTTTCATCGACCTGGGCCACGTAATTGCGATCGACAAGGCAGGTCACCATGCGGTAAATTTCGCCGACACTGCGGCCGAGCTTTTTGGCAATTTCTTTCTGCGACAAAGCGCCTTCGCTACGGCACAACATCTCTAGGATATCGAGCCCTTTTTCCAGCGCGGGCGCAGAGTAAATCCGACGCTCGCTCTCTGCCGCGTTGTCGGCCGCCTTTGATGTATCCGTCATCACAACCCCATCTTTTGAGAATTCACAACTGCAATGGTAATCTTACTGATGAAACTTATTTTGTGAGCAAGCTAAGTGATTCCAGAAAGTAATAGATGACCAGAGCAGCCAATTTGAGTTAGGTATTTTGCAGACGCGTACGCAATTGCGAGCATGCTGATTGCAACTCACTTTAGGTCTAACGGTTCCGCCAAAAAGTGACCTTCCGCTATGGGTACGAAGCGAAGTTCGTGAAAGGCTCTTGACGGTGAACTCACTGGAATGCCAGAAAGCCGCCATTCAGCAGGACCCGCGGCAAAGCCGACTGTGCGTTCTCCATCTTAGACCCAGCCCATCCACCCCAGCAGGCCACCCGCAGCCATCAGCACCAGCAGGTGCATGCGGGTGTGCCACACAAGCAGGGTAGCGACGGTGGCGACCAGCCACAGCGGCGGATTCTCCAGCGGGCTACCGTGGCCTGAAGCCAGAATCCAGCCGGTGGCCACCAAGAGCGCAATCACGATAGGGGCCATGCCTTGTTTGAAGGCACGCACCGCGCGCATCTCACGGTTCTGGTGCCCCCAGCGCGCAGCGGCAAACGTGAGGGTCGTGCTGGGCAGCAAAATGCCGAGCATGCAGACAAACACGCCCAGCAAGCCCCAGCACCAGGCCAAACTATGGGTGGCTCCTACCGAGTTGATACCTACGTACCAGCCCATGAGCGCCACGAACAACACATTGGGCCCGGGCGCGGCCTGTGCCAGTGCAATGCAGGAAGTGAACTGCGGATCGCTCAGCCACTGCGCCTCGTCCACCAGATAGCGGTGCATGTCGGGCACAGTGGTAATAGCGCCACCCACGGCCAGCAGCGACAGCGACAAAAAATGCAGTAGCAAAGACAGCCAATCTGCGGGGGCGAGCGTGATGTTCATGCTGCGTCCTTCGCGCCACGCACGCGGCCCAGCTGGTGGTAGGCCCAGGTACTGGCAACCCCGCCCACGCCAAAAATGACCCACGCCAGCGGTAAGCGGAACATCGCCACTGCTATAAAAGTAATAGCTGCTAGCGCATAGCACACGGGGGCTCCCATGGGATTTGACTTCAAAGCGGTGGTCAGTTTGAGCCCCGTGGCGGTGATGACACCCGCGGCCACGGCCCCCATGCCGCGCAGTGCGCCTTGCATCTGCGGCATGTCAGCCACACCGGCATAGGCCACGGCAATGGCGATCACGATGAGCAGCGGAAAAGCCAGCATGCCGGCCAGCGCAATCAGCCCACCCTGCCAGCCGAAATAGCGGTCACCCAGCATCAGCGAGAGGTTGACCACATTGGGCCCCGGCAGGATTTGGGCCACCGCCCAGTCTTCTACAAACTCTTCGCGGGTCAGCCACTGCTTTTTCTCCACCAGCTCGCGTTGCACTACGGCCAGCACGCCACCAAAGCCCTGCAGAGCCAGCCAGGAGAATGACAAAAACAGATCGGTTTTGGAGTGGGGGCGTGGGCGCTCCGCGGGAGGCAATGGAGGCGTGTCAGGCGTGGTTTTCATGGCAAGTACAGTTGGGTCAACGCACTTTACCTTAGGCGGTTTTGGGGCTTACTTTGCGGGCGGGGCGTTTGGCCGGTGGCTTGGGGGCGGCAAGGTCCAGCGCGGCTTCGAGTTCTTCTATGGACTGGTCGGTGAAGTCCAGCATGCGCTGCAAGGCGGGCACCGACTGGCGGCAGGCAATGTAGCCAAACCCCAGCTGGTCACCATAGCCGGTGATGGTGATGTTGAGCGCCAGGTAGTGGGTCGGAATGGACACCGGATAGGTCTCGTCCAGCTGTGCGCCATTGAGGTACAGCGTCTCGCGCGGGCCGGGCACGTTGGAGATCACCACATTGAACAGCGGGTGCTTGCGTGCCGCACCCGTCACCATGGCCGGGCCCATACCCGAGAGCGAGGTGGCACCGTGCGCCATCTTTTGCAGGCGCGGCATGGTGGACAGACGCTTCTTGGCCTCAGCGGTGGAGCTGACGATGCTTTGCAGGCGTTTGACAGGGTCTTTGATGTGCGTGGCCAAGTTGGCTAGCAGCAGCGAGATCTGGTTGCCACCCTCGTCGGTTTCACCGTGCAGCGAGACCGGCACCATGGCGATCAGGGGTTTCTTGGGCAGTGCCTTTTGCATTTCCAGGTACTTGCGCAAGGCACCGGCGCAGATGGCCAGGGTGACGTCGTTAACGGTCGCACCGCTGGCCAACCCTATGCGCTTGAGGCGCGCCAGTGAATACGACTGCGAGGCAAACCGCCGAGAACCGGATATCTCCACGTTGAAGGGCGTGGGCGGCGCCTGAAACGGCATGGCCTGGGCGGTGTCCTGCAACTGGGCGCGCACCATATCCATCAGCCCGCCCCCAATACCGGGCAGGATCTCGCGGCCAGCCCGCGCCAGTGCGGTGATTTGCTGCAGCAAACCTTTGGACTGTGCCCGGCGTCTGGCGGTGGGGTGCTTGTCAAACTCGCTGGCCCAGAGCGGCGGCTTGTGCTCCTGGGGCGCGGTGGAGAGGCTCTGCGCCATCATGCGTGCGCCGGTCACGCCATCGACCAGGGCGTGGTGAATCTTGCTGTAAATCGCAAAGCGGCCACCGGGCAGGCCTTCAATCACATACACCTCCCACAGCGGGCGGTTGCGGTCCATCAGGTTGCCATGCAGGCGCGACACCATGGCCAGCAGCTCGCGGATGCGTCCGGGCTGGGGCAGGGCGAGGTGGCGCAGGTGGTAGTCCAGCTCAAACTCTTTGTCTTCCACCCAGTACCACAGGCCCATTTTCATGAGCGGACGCTGGTTGAACGGCGCGTGCGCCACCAAGTGCTTGCCCCAGTCGGCCAGCAGCTTGGCAACGTAATCTGGGCCTGCGCCTTTGGGCGGCGTGTAGATGTTGAGACCCGCCACATGCATGGGCTGATTGCGGGTCTCTAGCCACATGAAGGCGGAGTCGGTGGGGCTCAAGGCATGCATAGAGTGTTCCGGTAAGGGCTTAAGGGCCGGGGGCGTGCAATAGGGTTCGAAAGCCCAGATGGCTGGTGGCCAAGTCGTCTTCCTGGGGTTGGCGTGCGCCCGCGCGGTAGCGCTGGCAGTAGTTGGGTGCGCACAAGAAAGAGCCACCTTTAATGACATGGCGTCCCAGCGGTGTGCCGGGGCGTTGCGCCAAGGGGGGCTGGTCGGGCGGAATATTGTCCTGGGCGCTGTGGCTCTCGGTGTAGCGGTCTGCGGTGAGCTCCCAGGCGTTGCCGATCATGTCCTTAAGGCCGTAGCCGTTGGCGGCAAAACAACCCGTGGGAGCCAGTCCGGCAAAGCCATCGGTGGCTTTGTTGCTGACCGGAAACAGCCCTTGCCAGGTGTTGGCCTCTGCGGGTTGGCTGATGTCGCCGTTGGCAGGCGTCTTGCCGCCCAGTGCGGCCCACTCCCACTGTGCTTCGGTCGGCAGCGTGTGGCCGGCCCACTTGGCGTAGGCATTCGCGTCTTCAATGGTGACGTTGACCACGGGGAACGCATCATGCGCCGCGATAGAAGTCTTTGGCCCGCCAGGATGGCGCCAATTGGCCCCTGCCACGTATTGCCACCACTGTCGAATGTCGCCACCCTGCGCGAGTTCGGTGGGGTTGATAAAAACCACGGCACCGGGTTGCTGTAGCTCCGGGGGCAAGCCTGGGTGGGTCAGCGGGTCTACCGGGCGTTCGGCCACGGTCACGTAGCCCGTGGCTTGCACAAACTGGGCGAACTGCGCGTTGGTCACTTCGGTGCGGTCCATCCAAAAACCGCCCACCGTGGTGCGGGTTAGGGGTAGCTCCTCTTTGTAGACCGTGTCGCCCAGGACGAATGCGCCGGGCGGCACCCACACCATGCCGGGGTGGGGGGAGGGCACCGAGGTGTCTGGGCATTGCAGCGGTTCGTTGGCTGCCGCGTGGGTGGCTGCCGATGGCGCGGACAGCCAGTAGGCGTAGGCGGCAATTGCAAGTATTGCAAGTACCACGAGTCCGACCACGAAGCCCATCCACAGGCGCGTGCGGGTCTGCTTTGCAAGCTTCATCGGCGCTGGCTGCTCGGGCTGGCGCTAGACCGCGCCGCGTACGGCACTGAACTGGTCGGCATGGGCCAGCAACCAGGCTTTGGACAGGCTGTCGTCCTGCTGTCGCGGGTGAAAGTCTGCCGCCTTGTAGGCTTTCCACTGGGCGTAGTTGCTGCGAAACATGCCGGTGGGTGACAGCAGCAACTGGTAGGCGCTGCGCCAGGTGCTCCAGCGAAACAGGCTGCCGTCGTGCCACAGGTTGCGCACTGTTTGGCGGGTCACGTCGGCCAGAAACATGGTGGTAATAAAACTAAACAGCCGCAGCCGCCACTTCAGGTCACCGCCCATGGCTTGGTAAAGGTCAAACGCCGTACTGCGGTGCTCGGACTCTTCGGCCGAATGCCATAGCCAGAGTGTGCGCAGGCGGGGCTCAGCGCCTTGCAAGGCTTCGGGGTGGCTGAGCATCCAGTCGGCAAAGAGGGCGGTGAGGTGCTCGGTGGCAGCCGTGGCGGCGACATGGATGCGCACGTCGTAGTGGGCGTTGTCACGCATGCGTTTGGCGGCACGCTGTTCCAGCGTGTTGACCAGCCCGAGGGCTTGCAGTTGCCCGTTGAACAGCCCATGAATGCGGCGGTGCGTGGCTTCCTGGCCGACAAAGCCTTGAATTTCGGGAGCCAGTCGGTCTTGCGCTGCTTGCGGCAGGGTTTGCAGACCGGCGCGCACAGAATCAATAAAGTACTGCTCGCCCACGGGAAAGCTCATCGACAGCGCATTAAAAAACGCCGACCGAAAGGCGTCGCCGCCGTTCCAGCGTGCCGGAAACGGCGTGGCGAGGTCAATCAGGAGTTTGCGAACGGTAAGGTCGGTCATGCGGTTCATTGTCCAGTTGTTGTGTCACCCAGGCAATCACCTTGGGGTCAAGGCACATCTGCAAGTGCCCGAGGCCGTCAAACACTTCTACCGTTGCGTCAGGCAAGGTTTGGGCGCGTTGGGGGAAAACAATGTTGTCTTGCGGGCTGAGGGCGATGGTGAACCGTTGGCGTGTGGCCTTGGATTCTGGGGCGGCAAGGGCAGCCAGCCATGGGCTGTGCCATTGCATTTGCAGGCCGTTGGGTGCAAAGCCATAGTTATTGGCGATTTCGGTGCCTTGGTGGGGTGTGCCCAATGTCAGGGCGCGCGCGCAGCGCTCTGTGCCATGGGCGCGCATCCAGGCGCGGATGGCCAAGCCACCCATGCTGTGGCCCACCAGTGCCACTTGCTTTGCGCCAGTGGTACGGCACAGTGCTTCCACCGCTTCTTCCACCAGCGGGGCATAGTGGTCAATCGAGGTGAACAGCGGTTCCAGATTGATGGCCATGACGGTGTGTCCGCGTTGGCGAAGTGCATCTGCCACATCGTCCCAAATGCGGTGGTTGCACAGGAAGCCATGGACCAGGACCACTGGCACCTTGGCGGTTCCTGCGGTGGGTGGCAGTACCTCAGGCTTTTTGCGGGTCCAGGGCTGGCGCAGTACAAAAATGACGATGCCCGCAACCGTCTCGCCCCACAGCGACCGCCACCAAAGAGTTGCAGGTTCGGCAGCGCGTGATTGCACGGCGCTGTACAGCGTGACCATCGTCATCCCGATCACCGGCATGGCGATGGCGGCCAGTGCGCTAACCCACCAAGACCAGTGCCCTGCTTGGCTTAGCCAGTAACCCAGGGCCGCGCCCAGCAGAGCCTCTACCAGTAGGGTGCGTCGGAGTAGTTGTGCCAGCATCGGGTTCCGTTCAGATAGAGCGTGTAAGGCCCAAGTTTAGTATTGCGGCTGGTACTTGCGGATGGCGGCTTTGACTTGATCGGTCAGTGCAAAGCCCTCACCGAACTGAGCCGCCAAGGCGGCCGCGCGCTGTTCGAAGGCCTCAATCCCCATGCCGTAGATGAACTGCATGGCACCACCAGTCCAAGCCGGAAAGCCAATGCCAAAGATGGAGCCGATGTTGGCGTCGTGCACGCTGGTGAGCACGTTTTCGGACAGGCAGCGCGCGGTCTCGACGGCCTGGCGGTACAGCAGGCGGTCTTTGAGGTCGGTGATGTCCCAAGGTGCATCGGCTTTCTCGAACAGGGGTTTGAGCTGGGGCCACAGGTGCTTTTTGGCACCCTTTTTCGTTTGTTCTTCGGTGGGGTAATCGTAGAAGCCACCGCCGCCTGCGCGGCCTGGCCGCTCATGTTTGCGCACCATCTGCTCCACCAACAGTTCGCCCGGTGTGGCGGTGTAGGTTTTGCCTTCGGCCTCAAAGTCTTTGCGGGTTTGCTCCATGACGTGCAGGCTCAGGGTGAGCGCGGTTTCGTCCAGCACGGCCAGGGGGCCGACCGGCATGCCGGCCTGAACGCCTGCGTTTTCAATGGCCGCAGCGGGGATGCCTTCGCCCAGCATGGCAGCCCCCTCCATGACGAAGGTGCCAAACACGCGGCTGGTGAAGAAGCCGCGCGAATCGTTCACCACGATGGGCAGCTTGCCCAGCGCCTGCACGTAGTCAAACGCGCGGGCCACGGTTTCGTCGTCGGTCTGCTGACCGCGGATGATTTCCACCAGTTGCATCTTGTCGACGGGGCTGAAAAAGTGGATGCCGACAAATTTTGTGGGTGCGACGCTGGCCTTGGCCAGACCGCTGATGGGCAGGGTGGAGGTGTTGGAGGCGAAAAATCCGCCCGTCACCAACAGCGGTTCGGTTTCCTTGGTGACCGTGGCCTTGAGCTCGCGGTTCTCAAACACCGCCTCGATGATGAGGTCGCAACCTTGGAGGTCTTCCAGCGAACCCGTGGCCTGGATGCGGTTCAGAATGGTTTGTTGTTGCTCGGCCGTCATGCGGCCTTTGTCCACGCGGCCCTGGGTGATCCGGGCAGCGTAGCTCTTGCCCAGGTCGGCCTTCTCTTGGCTCACGTCTTTGAGCACGGTGGCAATGCCTTTGGCGGCTTGCGCGTAGGCAATGCCTGCACCCATCATGCCGGCACCCAGCAGGCCGACCTTGGCGGGCTTGTAGCGGGGCACACCAGCAGGGCGACTTGCGCCGCTCTTGATGGCGTTGAGGTTGAAAAAGAAGGTGTTGATCATGGCCTTGGCGTTGGTGCCGGTCATGAGCTTGGCCAAATAACGGCTTTCGATACGCAACGCGGTTTCCAGGTCCACCTGCAGGCCTTCGACCATGCAGGCCATGATGGCCTCGGGCGCAGGCATCAGGCCACGCGACTGCTTTTTGATCATGGCGGGAGCCACGGGCAGCATTTGCGCCACGGCCGGGCTGCTCGGCAAGCCACCGGGCACTTTGTAGCCCTTGGCTTCCCAGGGGTGCTGGGCCGTGGGGTTGGCGGCAATCCAGGCCAGGGCCTTGGCGTGCATTTCCGTCGCGGCGCTGTCGCCGGGGGCCACCAGGTCGTGCACCAGGCCCATGGACTTGGCCTGCGCGGGGGAGAACAGCTTGCCCTCCACCAGATAGGGCTGCGCGCCCATCAGGCCCAGGTGGCGTGTCATCTTGGTCACGCCGCTGGCACCGGGCAGCAGGCCCAGCGTCACTTCAGGCAGACCGAACTGAATCTTGGGCGAATCGATGGCAATGCGGTGGTGGCCCACCAGCGCCACTTCCCAGCCACCCCCCAGAGCCGTGCCGCCCAGCAGGCTGACCACCGGTTTGCCCAGTGTTTCAATGGTGCGGAAGTTCTTTTTCAGGCGCTCGATCTCCTGGTACGCCGTGGGCGCGTCTGCCGGGGTCAAGCGCATGGCGGCTTTGAGATCGGCCCCCGCAAAGAAGGTGGATTTGGCCGAGGTCAACAGGATGCCGGTGATGGCGTCTTTGTCGGCCACGATCTGCGCGGTGAGCGCGTTGAGGTCGTCCTGCCACTGCAGGCACATGGTGTTGACGGGCGAGTTGGGCTCGTCAAAAGTGACGGTGGCAATGCCATCTTGCAAGGTGTATTGAATCGTTTTCATGGTGGTGATCGATTTAGAATGCTATTAAATTAGGAGCTGCTTGCGCAATGAATACGGGGGCTAGAGGCCAATTTTGCTCAAATTCTCTCGACAATGGTGGCAATGCCCATGCCACCGCCCACGCACAGCGTGGCTAGGCCGTAACGCAATTTACGTCGGTGCAGCTCATCAATCAGCGTGCCCAAAATCATGGCACCCGTGGCCCCCAGGGGGTGGCCCATGGCGATGGCACCACCGTTCACATTGACCTTGTCGTGCGGTACTTTCATCTCTTTCATGAAACGCATCACCACGGCGGCAAACGCCTCGTTCACTTCAAACAAATCAATGTCGTTGATGGTCAGTCCGGCTTTGGCCAGCGCCTTGCGCGTAGCAGGCATGGGGCCGGTGAGCATGATGGTGGGGTCGGCACCGCTGAGCGCGGTAGCCACGATGCGGGCGCGCGGCGTGAGCTTGTGCGTTTTGGCAGCAGCCTCGCTGCCAATTAGCACGGCGGCGGCACCATCCACAATGCCGGACGAGTTGCCGGCGTGGTGTACGTGGAAGATGCGCGCCACCTGCGGATAGCGGGTGAGTGCCACTTGGTCAAAGCCCATGGCACCCATTTGTTCAAACGCAGGCTTTAACCCAGCCAGACCTTCGAGCGTGGTGTTGGGCTTGATGAATTCGTCGCGGCCCAAAATGGTCTGGCCCAGGAAGTCTTTAACCGGCATGACCGAGCCATCAAAGTAACCCGCAGCCTGCGCGGCGGTGGCGCGCTTTTGCGATTCCAGCGCGAAGGCATCGACATCTGCGCGGCTAAAGCCCTCCAGCGTGGCGATCAAATCCGCACCGATGCCTTGCGGCACGAAAACGGTTTGCGAGTTGGTTTCCGGGTCCATCGCCCAGGCACCGCCATCGGAGCCAATCGGCACGCGGCTCATGCTCTCGACGCCACCGGCCACCACCAGGTCTTCCCAACCCGAGCGCACTTTTTGCGCCGCCATGTTCACAGCTTCCAGACCCGAGGCGCAAAAGCGGTTGATCTGCACGCCAGACGCCTGGAAGTCCCAGCCCGCCTTGAGCGCAGCCACTTTGGGGATGACCGAGCCCTGATCTCCTACCGGGGAAACCACGCCCATAACGATGTCGTCTACTTTGGCGGTATCGAACTGGTTGCGTTGTTGCAAGTCGGTCAGCAGGCCCGCCAGCAGCGTGACGGGTTTGACCTCGTACAGGCTGCCGTCTTTTTTACCTTTGCCGCGCGGGGTGCGGATAGCGTCGAACACAAATGCTTCGGTCATGGGGGCTCCAGTGAGTGCGGGGAGAGAAGGGAAAGGGACAGTTTGAATGGTTTTCGAGTATATTGCTTTTCACCAAGCAAATGCTTTGTATAAATATAGAACCCCCACCCTAAAGGCGCTTGAAATGATTGACAGAACACTTTTTTCTTCGGACCACGAAACCTTCCGCGACAGCTTTCGCAAGTTCATCGACAAAGAGATTGCGCCCTTCCATGCGGAGTGGGAAGAGCAGGGCTATGTGGCCCGCGAGGTGTGGAACAAGGCCGGGGAAAACGGCTTTTTGTGCATGTCCATGCCCGAAGAATATGGCGGTTCGGAGGCCGACAAGTTGTTCTCCGTCATCCAGTTTGAAGAGGTGGCACGCGCGGGCGTTAGCGGCGTGGGCTTTAGCTTGCACAGCGAAATTGTGGCCCCTTACATCCTGCACTACGGCACATCGGAGCAAAAAGCCAAGTACCTCCCCAAGCTGGCCAGCGGTGAAATGATTGGTGCCATTGCCATGAGCGAGCCCGCCGCGGGCTCTGATTTGCAGGGCATCAAATCCACCGCTATCTGGCAACCAGGCCCCTCCGGTAGCGAGTCTGACGGCCACTACCTGCTCAACGGCAGCAAGACCTTTATTACCAACGGCTGGCACGCCGACCTGGTGATCGTGGTGGCCAAGACCAATCCGGCTGCCGGTGGCAAAGGCACCAGCCTGATGCTGGTCGAGCGGGGCATGCCAGGCTTTAGTGTAGGCAAGCGCCTGAAAAAACTCGGTATGAAAGCGCAGGACACGTCGGAGCTGTTTTTTGACAACGTGCGGCTGTCTGCCGACCATTTGCTAGGCGGCAAGGCGCACGAAAACCGCGGCTTCATCTGCCTCATGGAGCAGTTGCCCTGGGAGCGACTGCAGATTGCCATCAGCGCGGTGGCGGCGGCGCAGGCGGCTATTGACTGGACGGTGGACTACGTGAAAGAGCGCAAGGTGTTTGGTGCACCGGTGGCCAGTTTCCAGAATACCCGCTTCACCTTGGCCGAACTGCAAACCGAGGTGCAGGTAGCGCGCGTGTTTGTCGACAAATGCTGCGAGCTGGTCTGCCAGGACAAGCTCGACACGGCAACCGCCAGCATGGCCAAGTACTGGACCACCGACTTGCAATGCAAGGTGATGGACGAGTGCGTGCAGCTGTTTGGTGGCTACGGCTATATGTGGGAATACCCCATCACCCGTGCTTATGCAGATGCCCGGGTGCAGCGCATTTACGGCGGCACCAACGAGATCATGAAAGAGGTGATTACGCGCTCTATGGGGCTGGGCGGGAAGTAGTCAGCAGGGTGCTGATCTGGGCGTCTTTGTCACGCCACAGTTGTTGCACCCAGGCTGAAAACGCCTCACGAAATGCCGGGTCCTGGGCATAGCTGCCATGGAGCAAATGCTCCGGTATGGGCAGACTGCGTACCTGCACGATGACGCGGCGCATTTTGCCGCTCAGGAATTGTCCGAAGGTGGGAACACCGTCCGGGTAGACGATGGTGACATCCAGAATGGCGCGAAACTTGTCGCCCATCGCATCGAGGGCCAGTGCCATGCCACCGGCCTTGGGTTTGAGCAAGTGGCGATAGGGCGATTGTTGTTTTGCATGCTTGGCCGCCGTAAAGCGGGTGCCTTCCAGAAAATTCATCACACTGGTGGGGATGAGCGCAAACTTTTCACAAGCTTTGCGCGTGGTCGCTTGGTCCTTACCGCGCATTTCCGGGTGTTTGCGCAGGTAATCCTCGCTGTGCCTGCGCATAAACGGAAAGTCCAGTGCCCACCACGCTAGTCCCATCACCGGCACCCAGATGAGTTGCTGTTTGAGGAAAAATTTCAGCAAGGGAATGCGCCGGTTTAACAGGTATTGCAGTACCAGAATGTCAACCCACGACTGGTGGTTGCTGTTGACCAGGTACCAACTGTCGGGCGTCAGCCCATCGATGCCTTGCACGTCCCATTGTGTGCGTTGCGTGAGATTCATCCAGCCCTTGTTGCCCGAGATCCAGCTCTCGGCGATGAACAGCAATACGGGGTCGATGGCGATGCGGACGGGTCGAAATGGCAGTGCAAACTTGAGGCAGGCGAACGCCAGCAGAATGGGCACCCAAAACAAGGCGTTGAGGACCATGAGCAGGCTGGCGATGCAGGCTATCAGCGGGGCGGGTAAAAGCATATCGTATTGCGTCCCATTTTTTTGGCGTGGTACATGGCGATGTCGGCTTGTTTGAGCAGCTCTTCCGGCTCGTTGTCTTTGCCCAAAAACAGGGTGACTCCAATGCTGGGGGTGACAGTGTGCTGGTGGTCTTTCACCCGGTAGGGTTCGTTGAGGCTATTCAGAATTTTGTGTGCCACTGTGCTCGCATGCAGGTGGGCCGCAGCCGCGTCGGGCCCGAGGTCTTGCACCAAAACCACGAACTCATCGCCACCCAAACGTGCAACCGTGTCGATGGCCCGGATGCATTGCAGCAGGCGGCTACCGACCTCCTGCAGCAGCACATCGCCGGCATCGTGACCAAAGGTGTCATTGAGCTGTTTGAACTGGTCCAGATCCATGAAGAGCAGGGCGGCGTGCTGGTGTGTGCGAATGCAGGACAGCAGCGCACTTTGAATGCGATTGCCCAGCAGACGGCGGTTGGGCAAGCCGGTCAGGCTGTCGTGGAAGGCCAGGTGCTCAATGCCATGCTCGGCCTGCTTGCGCACCGACACGTCCATCAGGGTTCCGACCATGCGCAGTGGCGAGCCGTTCTGCGCGGTTTGGACGACCTTGCCACGGCTGCTGAGCCACACCCAGTGGCCATTTGCGTGCCGTGCCCGGTACTCGGCTTGCCAGGCCGGGGTATGGTTTTGGATGTGCTGCTGCATCGCATGCTGTGCAGCGGCCAGATCGTCTGGATGAATGAGGTGGCCCCAGGGGCGGCGTTTGGTACTTTCCTCGGCATCGCGCCCCAACATCTGGCAAGCATGCGCATCCATGCAATAGCCTTTTTCGATGGTCAGGTCGTGGTCCCAACGCCCCAGGTCTGCGCCCATGATGGCCAGCTCCAGCTGTTCGGAGGTATCGCGCAGCAAGGCCTCGGCCGCTTTTCGTTCCTGCACATTGCGGGCAACGCAAACGATGCCCGTGCTGTCGCCGTAGGGGTTCAAAAAAGGTGTTTTGACAATCTCGTAGAGCGTAGGGGTCACGCCGTCCGCTCCGGCCATATATTCTTCCAGGCGAACATCGCGCCCCGCCTGGTAGGCCAGATCATCGCTTGCGCGTATGGCGCTTGCCGTCGCGGCATCGACCCAGTGGTCGTCGGTCGTGCCAATCAGCTGCGCGGGTGTGGTCTGAAAGCCCTGGGCGAACGCCTGGTTGCAGGTGAGGTAGACGCCCTGCAGGTCTTTCATCCACACCGGGTCAGGAATAGTCTGCAGAATATTGTGCAGCATGGCCTCACTGGTGCGCAGCGCCGCCAGCGTGGCGCGCTCATGCGTGATGTCTTCTACCGTGCCTTCAAAATACAGGGGGGTGCCAGATTCGTTGAGCACTTTCTGCGCGTTTTCACGAATCCACATGCGCTCGCCAGTGCGGTAGCGAATCGCTTCGGATTCAAAATTTTGCACGCGGCCGTCTTGTTGCAGCAGTTGGTAAAACAAAGCGCGACGCGACGGGTCGACACAGGGATTGGGGATAAATTCGCCGGCGTCTGCGCGCATTTCGGCCGCACTGGTGAACCCGTTCAAACGCAGCAGAGCGGCGTTGGCCTGCAATACGGCTCCATCCATACCCAACCGGTAGGCCCCGATGGGCAGCAGTTCAATCAGCGTATTGAGAGAGTCCTGGTGCGAGGCAGCCATGTCAGGACAACCTACTTAAGACTGCCCGACAAAAACTGCGCCAATCGTTCGCTCTTGGGGTTGGCCAGCACGTGCGCCGGATTGCCTTGTTCTTCGATCAGGCCTTTGTGCAGAAAAATCAGGTGGTTGGCGACCTCGCGTGCAAAGCCCATTTCATGGGTCACCACCACCATGGTGCGACCTTCCTGGGCCAGGTTTTTCATGACCTTGAGGACTTCGGTCACCAACTCTGGGTCTAGCGCGCTGGTCGGTTCATCAAACAGCATGACCTCGGGCTCCATGGCCAGAGAGCGCGCAATGGCGACGCGTTGCTGTTGACCTCCGCTGAGGTGCGCGGGGTAGCTGTCTTCTTTGCCTTCCAACCCCACCTTGGTCAGGTATTTGCGCGCAATGTCGATGGCCTGGTCTTTGGGCACACCCATGACATGGACCGGCGCTTCAATGATGTTTTGCAGCACGGTCATGTGTGCCCACAGGTTGAAGTGCTGGAACACCATGGCCAGTTTGGTACGCATGCGGGCCAACTGCTTGGGATCGACGGCATGGAGCTCACCATTTTTGGCAGCTGCCAGCTTGAGCTCTTCACCGGCGACGGTGATGCGGCCTTCGTTGGGTTTTTCCAGCAGGTTGATGCAGCGCAAAAAGGTGCTCTTGCCAGAACCAGAGCTGCCAATGATGCTGATGACGTCACCGGCATGGGCCGACAGCGACACCCCTTTGAGCACTTCATTGGAGCCAAAGCGCTTGTGGATGTTGTCAACTTGCAGTTTGAGAGACGAGGTGGTCATAGTGTCTGGCCGTTGGGGGCTTACGCGCCCAACAATTCTCCGGTTCGGAAGGGGGTTGCGCCGGCAATTTTGGCAAGCTCTGCACCGCGGGTGGCATAGCGGTCGCGTATGTGGGCGTACAGCACACCGGCTACACCGGCTTTGACTTGGTGCGTAGCGCCCGATATCGGGTCAATCACTTCGGCCACAACGTCGCCTGCCTGTACATAGTGCCCCACTTGCACCATGAACACGACGACACCGGGGAATGCCGCTCTGAGTGTTTCGGAGCCCGCCAGCGGCGTGGGCTGGCATTGTGGTGGCGGAATTTGGGGTCGCTCGGCAGAGTGCAGTGCACCAATGTGCTGTAAAAAGGTATGGATAGCGTGCGCGTCTGCTTGTGCCCATGCGTGGGATACATCGGCCTCGCCGCGTAGTTCGATGGTCGTGCTGCAGCAGCCTTGTGCCAAGGGTGACGTATTGCCCGCAGCGCGCAGGGCTTCCGCCAATTGCCACCAAGCCCCGGAGAGACATTCGTCAAGCGGGCCGCTGCCAGAGTTTTTGGCGAGCAAAATCGCCCGGCTACCCAGCAGATGGGCCAGCGGTTCCAGTTGGGGCCAGCAGGGCTCTTCGGTGTAGAAATGCATGACCCCTTCGCAATCGCAATGCAGGTCCAGCACGTAGTCGGCATCAAACGCCAATGTCAGCAAGGTGCGACGCAGACTTTGCAATTCGGTTTCTGGCTCCCAGTCCGCCAGATACTGCCCCATGGCTTGGCGCACCAGCACCACATTGGCCTGCACATCGGTACCCAAGGTGTTTTTGACCAGCGGGAAAACAGCTTGCGCAAAATTGGGATAGTGGCGGTTGAAGTTCTCGGACGAGCCCAACTCGAACCGTCCCATGGGCTTCTGGTCGAGCCGTTGGGCGAGCCCAATCGGGTTGGCCACGGGCACCAGAACGATTTCTCCGCGAATGGC
>JBEEJM010000241.1:0-7108 GCA_041169205.1 Pseudomonadota bacterium
GTCCCTCGTCAGCAGTGCTACGTCCCCCAGTAACAGCCCCAAACCGATCTGCATGAACAATCGCCGTTTCATGAATGCTCCGTCTGATTTACGTCGGTGCGCCGCCGGAGGCCATCGCAACAATTGGGATGACCGACTTGCCGCCTGCTTTACGCGACGCGTTGTAGACCGGAACACACAGCGTTTCACTGTCATAAATGACCACGCAGTCCATGCATTGAAAGCATTCGTCGTAATCGACGCGCCCGTCTTTGTGAATGGCTTGGTAGGTGCAGTCACTTCGGCACCGTTGGCAGGGTTGACCACACTCCGCGCGGCGGTCAATCCAATCAAACTTCCGGAGCCTCCCGAGGAGAGACATCCCCGCACCCAAAGGGCACAAATAGCGGCAGTAGCCTTTGTAAAAAAACGAACTGCAGAAGACCGTTGCAACGGCCCACAGCACAAAGGGCCATTCGCGCACGAAATTCAGGGTAATGCTGGTCTTGAATGGTTCGACCTCCACCAACCGATCCGTCCACGTGACGGACAGACACGCAGAAATGAGGAGCACCCCCAGAACCATGAACTTCAACCGCTTCAATATCCGATCGAGGCGGACCGATACTTGTAGGGGCTTGAGGTGCAGACGCTGAGGGACTTTGCTGATCAACTCCTGCAACGCGCCGAAGGGACACAACCATCCGCAAAATGTCCCACGCCCCCAAATGAAAAACGTGATGGCGACAAAAACCCAAAGTGACACGGTCATCGGGTCGTACAAGAAAAACGACAGACTGCGATGGGCGAATAGGGCTTGAATGACGGCCGTGAAATTCACAATTGACAACTGGCCCTGCGCGTACCAACCAATGAAAAAAAGCGTGAACAACAGGTACCCTGTGCGGAAGTAGTTCAAGCGGCGCTGGCTGGCACTCAGCCACTTTGGGTTACCTAGCGCCCACGCAAGTACGCCCAGGCCCGAGAAGAGTATTGCTAGCTCCCTCCAGCGCGACGTCCAGCTCACATGCCAAGTCTTGCTGTCGGAACCCGCGGCCTCGTAATATCTATCGGGCAGTTGCGCGCTGAAACCCAAACTTGTACGAACAATTTCTGGCAAGATCTGCCCTTTGCTACGCGTCACCAGTAGCTCGAAGTCAAGCGTTTGCGAAGGGTCAAGACCGGCGGGTGCGATCACGCGAAAAACACGCCACTGTGCATCCGCTAATTCTGGCGGGATATTGAGCGAAGTATCCAAGTCCAAATCACGAAGTTCCAAGGGCAATTTACGCTGCTTGAGGGTCAGGCGGTCAGGCACGGTGCCGCGCTGAAAGTCATCGTTGACGATGGAGTAACGTCCCGTGCTCATGACCAGCAGGGCGTGATCGCCAGGCTCAAGGCGCGACTGCACATAGGCCCATGTCTTGGCTGGCAGGAGGTTGCGCCCCACGCTAGGTACATTGAGGTGCGCGAAGTAAAGCGCTACAAAAGGCGTATTTGGCGAAGCAGTGGCTTCAGTGTCAACACCTTCGGCGAGTGTGCCCCTAAAGGCCGATTCCAGCTCGAAATTTTTGAAAACCTTGCGTGCTACAAGCCCCGCCTTAAGCAAGGCGTTCCAGTCCATCGGCTCGTAGACATCGGGGCGAATTCGTGCAATCAGGTCTGGATCGTTGCCCTCGGTGTAGCCCATTTTTGCGCGGGCTACTTTTAGTGACGATGCCAGCAAGCTTTGGTTCAGAATTCGCACGGAAGCCGTGGCCTTTGCCACCCCGTCAATGTAGACGTTGGCACTACTGCTTTTGCTGCTGGCACTTTGATTGAGTCCGATCTTGATACTCTGCGTCAGCGACAGGTGGGCGTACTGCTCGACAAACTTAAAAAGCGGTGCTTCCCCCAGACCATCCAAAAATACCGGCTCGTGCTGCGACAAGACTTTGACGTCCATAAATTTGCCGTCTTTGTCCAGCGCCACCAATAAATTGAAGGGCGTACCCGAAAAGCCGGGAATGGGTGCCAGGTCTATCGATTCAAATGCGTAAGCCACAATCGGTGTACTGGTTGCATCCTTCTTGAAGATGGGCCAGACAGGAAGATCGTGGTCTTTTTCCCCAACAATCAAAGGGGATGGAAACGCTTTGACCATGGTCTCGCGGGTCATGACATCGGCATGCGCCACGGCGTACCCTCCCGCCCACACAAGTAATGCAGCTAGCCACAAAACACGATGTATTCGGGACATGAATTAGCCCCGCTATGCCCGGCTCTTGAACCACCCACGTTGCGGGTCATAACCCCGCAATGCAAATGCAAAAAACACCAGTCCGCCGACCAGTGTTACGCCAAATGCATGGGCATTGAACTGGCCTTGCATCGCAAAGCGAATCGACTCGACCACATAGGTAAACGGATTGAGCTGCGCAATTTTCTGCAACCACAATGCGCCGGACTCTTCGAGTTTCCACATGGGATACAGGGCAGTACTGATGAAGAACATCGGGAAAATCACGAAGTTCATGGTTCCAGCAAAGTTTTCCAATTGCTTGATATAGACAGAAAGCACCAACCCGAGTGCCGCCAGTGTCGCCGCGCCCACGGCAAGGACGGGAAATGCAAACAACCAGTTCCAGTCAAAGTCCACTCCGAATGCGATGGAGATCAACAAAAACACCACCATTTGCAGCAAGGATAGTGAGGTCGCCGCGATAAGTTTGAAAGCCAGCACCCACCCCCGCGGCAATGGTGCCGTCAACAGCAAGCGCATGACGCCCATCTCACGGTCGTAGACCATGGACAGAGAACTCTGCATGCCGTTGAACAGTGCAATCATTCCGAGCAAGCCGGGAACCATGTAGACCTTATATTCCACATAGGTCTCGTAGGGCGGGATGATGGCGACCCCGAATACATTGTGAAAACCCGCGGAAAAAACCACAAACCACAGCAACGGGCGCACCAATGACGAAGCAAGGCGTGAGGGCTGGCGAAAGAATTTTTGCAGCTCTCTACCCACCACGGCACGCAAGGCGCGGCCCAAATGCATCACAAGGGGCGTTTGCGACATGTGCTCTCCTGCTCGTCAACCCCAAGGGTGTCCAAAACCTCCTTGGGGTGCATCACGCCTTCAAACGGCGCAGTGGTGACGACACCATCGGCGTGGCTCAAAAAAATCGGCTGGCGCAGTTGACCATCCCATGCCCGAAAGGACAAGCGCGGCCCTTTGAACCCATCCAGATAAACATCTCCACTGCGAAGGGCCTTGAGTTGCTCGCCAACACTGGCTTTGGGTTGCTCGGACAGCACGCTAACAAGGGCTTTGACGGCGGCCCACGCGGCCCAATCCTGGCCCGTCATGGGGCGATGCGCCGCCTTCATAAAGCGGCGCGACAACTGGGGCCCACCATTGAGACTCCACTGTGGGTGCCATGCCAGTGCGGTCAAACCGTTGGAGCCAATGACGGGGCGTGGCCATTGTGTGTTGTAGGGAAGTGACCGTGCAAACTCGCCCTCACTGTCCATCACGGCGACTACGTCATAACTCCTGTCGTTGGTGAGCAGTCGCACATTGCTCAGATTCCGTTCTCGGGGGTCCGTCGAGAGTTTGAACTGCACCGACTTGTTGACTTTGATGCCATAACGTTTGGATGAACGCATGAAGGCTTCAAGCAGTTGCGTATCCTTGGGGCGAGGCCCAGACAGAACCATCGCCTGATTCCAGGACCGTGCAGCAAGGTACTGCGCCAAGGCGTCGGCGCGCATGCTCTCGCTGGGGTAGGTATGCAACAGCGATGCATGGCATTCGGTGCCACGCAGTTCGTCTGCACCGGAGCCAATATTGAAAAACACGGCAGGCCCCAGTGCCGCCGGGGCATTGGCCATGACGCTCTTAATTTCCGCGTCCGGCAAGTCGAGAAGCACATACTGAACCTTGGAGGCCTTGAGTTGGGCGATGGTGTTGGGGAGATCCGCGGCATTGGTGGCTGTGAAGCTTTTGATTTTTAGCTTGTGCCCCACCGCCTGCATTTCTGGATCGGACTCATCAATTGCCAGACGCGCTGCATCGATTGGGCGTCCACTGGGTTGGTCTGGGTAGCTGTGCTCAATTCGGCGAGTCTGGTACCTGGTGTCGTCTTCCATGCCCAGTATTGCGATCGTGAAACTCGCTGCAACGACAAGCTTTCCTGCGCAAATCGCGCACACCAATATTCCGCGCAAAAAAAACTTGAAGATCAACGCAAAGCCTCTTGCGCGTCTAACTCAGCCAACTCTTGCACTGTAAATACGCGAGACCGGGTGTGAAACGCCTTGCCCTCCGGCCCTTCCAGCGAGAAGGTGCCCCCCGTTCCCTCAATCACATCAATGATGAGTTGGGTATGTTTCCAGGTTTCGTATTGCGACTTGCCGATATAGAAATCAGCGTCCCCGATTTTCCCCAAAAATACATCACCGGCCCCCATGGTGATTTCGCCAGGCAGATAACAGTTGGCCGCGCTGTTGTCGCAGCAACCTCCGCTTTGGTGAAACATCACTGTGCCGTATTTTTGTTTCAGGAACCCGACCAGTTCCAAGGCCGCCGCAGTGGCAACTACTTTTTCAACCATCGATGTCTCCAGATGACGGGATGTGCCGCCCTTACAGGTTTGAATAACGAACAATGACTGCTGGTCATGAAATCGCAGAAATAGCGACCAATGGCCAGCAGTCTTCATTCAAGACTTCGCGAGTTTTCCACCAATCATTTCAGACAGCCAACCGAAAACAGCACCCAGAACGATTGAACCAATCGTCGGTACGATGGCCCCCATGGGTGACATGTCTTTGCCCAGCAAAATCAAACCCGCCACGCAGGCAAATCCGTAGACGCTGGCGGGAATAGTTGACAGTGCGGGCAGGTGTGCCGCGAGCACAATCACTGCCGCACCAATACCAACAGCCACCGGCGCAGCTAATGCGCCAAGCATGCCGAGCTGTCCCGCGAACATGACCGACAACATGCCGACCACTGCGCCAAAGGTCATGCAAACCACGGTTTTCATCAATCCTTCGGACTTGCCGCCGTTGTTATAAAAACATGCCCAGGCGACAAACGCCTGCCAAATTTGAAACCCCAGCGCCGCGAGAGGCCCGAGAAACATCCAGGTTGCTACAACGGCCAGCAGTCCGATGGACATGGCCAGTGAAATGAGAATTGTCATGAGGTGCTCCTAATTATTTTAAATATCCAATGGGAAAGAAAGCCCGCCATTCAGGCGGGCTTTGACCAAAACGCGATAAACGAAATCTCAATTTCAGAAGAAACCCAGCTTGCTTTCGCTGTAACTCACCAACAAGTTTTTGGTTTGCTGGTAGTGGTCCAACATGACCTTGTGAGTCTCGCGGCCAATTCCTGATTCTTTGTAACCACCAAACGCAGCGTGCGCGGGGTAGGCGTGGTAACAATTGGTCCACACGCGACCGGCCTTGATGGCACGGCCCATGCGGTAGGCAACATTGCCGTTGCGGCTCCACACACCAGCGCCCAGGCCGTACAGCGTGTCGTTGGCAATGGCCAGCGCTTCAGCTTCGTCCTTGAAGGTGGTTACGGCCAACACGGGGCCGAAGATTTCTTCTTGGAAGATGCGCATCTTGTTGTGGCCTTTGAACAGCGTGGGCTGAACGTAGTAGCCGCCTTCCAGATCACCACCCAAATGGGCTTGGTTGCCGCCCGCCAGCACTTCAGCGCCTTCTTGCTTGCCCAGATCCAGATAGGACAGGATCTTGGTGAGTTGCTCTTTGGACGCCTGTGCACCCATCATGCTATTGGTATCTAGCGGGTTTTGGTGCGCAATGGCTGCCACGCGCTTCAGTACACGTTCCATGAACTTGTCATATATCGACTCTTGAATCAGCGCGCGTGACGGACAGGTGCAGACTTCTCCCTGGTTGAAGGCGAACAACACCAGACCTTCGATGGCCTTGTCCAGGAAGCCGTCGTCCTTGTCCATGATGTCTGCAAAAAAGATGTTTGGCGACTTGCCACCGAGTTCTAGCGTGGCGGGAATCAGATTGTTGGCAGCGGCTTGGGCAATCACACGCCCTGTTGACGTGGACCCTGTGAAGGCGATCTTGGCAATGCGCTTGCTGGTGGCCAAAGGCAAACCTGCCTCGCGACCATAACCGTTGACAATGTTCAACACGCCTGGGGGAAGGATGTCGGCAATCAACTCGGCCAGAATCAAAATGCTGATGGGCGTGGATTCAGCGGGCTTCAAGACCACGCAGTTACCCGCGCCAATGGCGGGGGCCAGCTTCCAGGCCGCCATCAGTATGGGGAAGTTCCAGGGAATAATCTGTCCGACCACGCCCAGGGGTTCCTGGAAGTGGTAAGCCACGGTGTTCTCGTCGATGTTGGATAGAGCACCTTCTTGCGCACGCAGGCAGCCAGCGAAATAGCGGAAGTGGTCCACCGTCAAAGGGATGTCGGCATTCAGGGTTTCGCGGATCGCCTTGCCGTTGTCCACGGATTCGGCGTAGGCCAACAGCTCCAGGTTGGCTTCGATGCGATCCGCAATCTTTAGCAGCAGGTTGGAGCGGGTTGCAGCGTCAGTTTTGCCCCAGGCATCAGCGGCAGCGTGGGCAGCATCCAGTGCGAGTTCCACGTCTTCTGCGGTAGAGCGGGCGGCCTGGGTGTAGACCTTGCCAGTGATGGGGGTGATGACGTCAAAATATTGGCCCTTGACCGGCGGGACAAACTTGCCGCCAATGAAGTTGTTGTATTGGGCCTTGTAGGCAATCGTGGCACCGGTTGCACCGGGGAACGCGTAGATCATGAATGTCTCCAGAATAAAATAAGGTTGCTACTTTCCCTTGCGGGTACTTACTCTTATCAAGAGCCGTGCCAACGGCTACACCCGGGCTAGTGTGTTGATTTCATGGGATTTTTTTCTTTGAATCGATGACGCGGCCTGCACCGACAAACCTGCTTCCGTTCCACAACGCATCAGCTGTAACAAAACGGAACAGTTAAACGAGCTGAAGTAGCGGCGACGGCACGCCGGTTGATGCAGTCCTTGGTCACGCATGCCGACCCCCGAAATCGAGAGGTGTGATCGCCAACGTACGGGCGGCATCGTTGGAGTGCTTCGTCAATTGC
>JBEEJM010000242.1:0-2551 GCA_041169205.1 Pseudomonadota bacterium
CCAAGGGGCGCTACATGACGGTGGACTTGGCTCGCTTCGCCAAGCGCTACGGCGTGGACTTCAAGATGAACCCCCATTTTCCGATTAACACCCTGCAATTGATGCGCGGCGTAATTGGCATGCAGCTGCGCCAGCCCCATCGTTTTGAGGTGTTTCTGGCCGCAGTGTTTACTGCACTGTGGGCCAAGGGTGCCAACCTGAATGACCCGGCGGTGATTGCAGCCACGCTGGTGGACGCTGGGTTTGATGCGGCAGAAGTCTTTGCGCTGGCCAACGATGTGGAGATCAAGGCCGCGCTCAAGGCCAACACCGAAGAAGCGGTAGCCCGTGGTGTGTTTGGTGCGCCCACGGTATTTGTGGGCGAGGCCATGTACTTCGGTCAGGACCGGTTGGACTTCATTCGGGAAGCGCTGGCCTAAATCGTCCGATTACTCCACCAGCACAATCGGCTCCAGCGCATCACTCTGGGCCAGAACGTGCCCAATGATGGCGGTGTGGCCATAACCCAGCGCCTGCAACGCCACCACACAATCTTCTGCGCGATCTGCAGGCACGCTGGCCAGCAAACCACCGGCCGTCTGTGGGTCAAAGATCAAGGGGTAGCGTGGATGATTCACAAACGCCTCCTGGTTGCGCAGTGCGCGACGCAAGCGCACATTGGCGCTCTGGAGCGAGCTAACGATGCCAGCAGCCACCATCTCTTGTGCTCCATCCAGCAGCGGCAACTGAGAGAGCACAATTTCTGCATCCACCCCGGAAGGTTTGGTCATTTCCACCAAGTGCCCCAGCAAACCAAACCCGGTTAAATCGGTGCAAGCCGTGGCCCCAAACTCACGCAAACACTGCGCCGCCACACGGTTGGACTGCACCATAGACTGCAGCGCAGCGTCAATCCAGCGCCCTTTGGCCGCCATGCGCGCATGGGCGGCAAACAAGGTTCCGGTGCCTATAGGCTTGGTCAATATAAGCACATCACCAGGGCGCATGCCGCTTTTGCGGGTGACCGATGCCAAATCGTCATCCATCAGACCGTTGATGGCGAACCCCAGTGCCAGTTCCTGGCCCTCGCCGGTGTGCCCACCGACCAGTGCGCACCCCGCTGCATTGAGCACTTCCACGGCACCCGTCATCATCTGAAACAGCAGGTCTTCCACCTTGGCCTCCAGACCTGGCGGCACCGTGGCGATAGCGGTAGCCGTCTGGGGGTCCGCACCCATGGCAAAGATATCGCCCAACGCATGGTTGGCCGCTACTTTGCCAAACAGATAAGGGTCATCTACAAACGCTCTGAAAAAATCCACCGAATGCACCAGTGCTTTACCCGGTGGCACACGCACCACGGCAGCGTCATCCGGGTCATGCAAGCCAATCAACACATCGTCGCGCTGCACCACCTGCAACTGCCCCAGTGCGCGGGACAACACGGTTGAACCCACCTTGGCACCACACCCGCCACACCGCATGGCGATGGCCGAAATGGCTTGCAAGGCCTCATCCTGGTTCAAGTCCAGTGCCGATACCGCCTGTGCAGGCGCAGCACGACCACCCGGCTTCATCTCTGGAAACTCCGCAAATTTGCGCATAAAACTGCGGTCAATCTGGTCTTTCCAGCGCCAGACCCACCCGCCCCAAAACCCCAGCGCGCCGCGCGAGGCCACCGCATACCGGTCCCCCGTGCTGATGAGTGCCAGCCAGCGCGACTGCGGACGGTAGGGCTTCAATGCGCGACCCTGCAAACTCAGGCGCAGGTTGTCGGCCAGCGGACGGCCCATGCGCACAGCGAAAACACCCGCCTTTTCCAACGGGTAGTTGTCCATGGCCGCAATATCGCCCGCCGCAAAAATATGCGGGTCGGTCTGCGTTTGCAAAGTATCTTGCACCCGCACAAAACCACCATCATCCAGCGCCAGGCCGGTGGTCTGCAACCACGCGGCACCACCGGCCTGGGTCACCCACATGATTTCGTCGGCATGAACCACTTGGTCGTTGGCGCAATGCAGCCGACCGGGCTCAACCCGAATCACATTCGCGTTGTGGTGCATGACAACGCCACGCGCGGCCAGCACGCGGGCAAACTTTTGTCGCACGGCTGCGTTGTGGGTGGGTAATATTTCAGGCCCGGCATTGAGCAGATGGAACTCCAACAGGTCCGGATTGCGTCCCAACGCTTTCAACTCCTGGCGCAGCCGGTATTGCATGGAGAGCGTCAGCTCCACACCACCCGCCCCAGCCCCGACCACCGCCACGCGCAACGCGCCTTCGGCGTGGCCCCGCACACGTGCAAGCAGCGCCAACCACCGCTCGTTAAAACGGGTGATCGGCTTGACCGGCACAGTGAAGGCATCTGCACCCTCCACCCCATGCAAGCGAGGCGTCGAACCAATATTGATCGAGAGCCGGTCGTAGGGCACTGGGGGGCGATTGCGGCACAGCACCTTGCCTGCTGCACGGTCGATGCCCACCACCTCGTCCCGGTACAAACGTGCGCCCGCAAACACGGCCAAGCGAGCCAGATCGATGTGCACATCGTCATAGCGGTAGTGACCGGCGA
>JBEEJM010000243.1:0-11269 GCA_041169205.1 Pseudomonadota bacterium
TCGCGCTCCAATGCCGCGGCACGCAAGCCTTCCAGCGCACTGGCCAAATGGCTTGCCAGTGCGTCCAGTAACTCCACCTCGTCAGCGCTGAGCTGCAGTGGCGCTCGAAAGAAAAGGTCAATTTCACCAATCAACCGTTGCTGCAAACGCACCGGCACACTGACCACACTCTCGTAGCCCGCCTTCGCGCAGTGGCGCATCGGTGCCGCTTCATGGGTGTGAATGGGGATGACGCGCGTGCGGGCGTCGGGCTTCAGATTCCCGCATGCGCAGGCACCGGCCAGCAAGCTTCGCTCCTCTTCCTGCATGTCTGCGGGAAAACAATCTGACGCCAGCATCAGGTAGCGCTGGTTGACTTCATCCGACCAGCGCACCGCCACCGCATCGGCCTTGAGGACGGCCCGCACACGTTGTGCAAACCCCTGCGACAGCTCTTGTATGGTGTTGGCACTGGCCAAGAATGCACTAACCTCGTAGAGGGTTTCAATGCGTGCGCGTTGGGCTTCAATGTGACGGGTCTTGGCTACCACCTGGGCTTCCAGCCCGTCGTACATGGTCTGCAACTTGCCCGCCATGCCGTTAAAGCCCACTGCCACCATGCCAAATTCATCGAACGTATCGACTTCGATGCGGGTGGAAAAATCACCCGATTCAATCTGACGCAAACCCTGCTGCAACTGGTCCAACGGATTGATGACATACAGATAGCCCGTGTAAAGCATGACCACGGCACCCGCGATAGCCAACGCCATCATCACAAACTGAAACAGATTGAGAATGGCGGTCAGCCGCGAGAGCTGCTGCTCAATCGCAGATACCAGACCGTCAATGGCATCCACAAACTCGGTAGTCGCCTGCAACGACGCCTGTGCGCTGGGTGGGCTGGCGCTCAGCCACAGCGAGCGCTGCGCGGTCCACAGGGTGTTGACCGATTCGAAACGGGTGCTGACATTGCCATCCCAGGGAACAAAGAGCGGACGACTCGGGTCGCCCACCTTGAGTAATTCCAGGCTGGCATCAAACGTCACCACCAGGCGCTGAACGGCATCGCCTGCGTGCTGGGTCTGGGCCGCGCTGGCCAATCGCCAGGACTGCATACGCATACGGCCCGCCTCGTTAACGGCGGCTGCGCCTCCTTCTAGTTGCCAGGTCACCCACAGAGTCAACCCAATGGAGGTGAGCGCAACCACCAGCAACAGGGTACCGATGGCCACCAGTTTGGTGGAGAGTGAAAACTTTCTGGGCATGGCCGTAGCGTAACCTGCCCACATGGATCTGCGTCATCAGGGAGCCCTGGCGCTAGCGTACGGGCAAGACAGTTTTATGACGATTTTGAGCGGTCGATCAGCACATTTTTGACCCTGCGCAAGGGCAATTTGCGGTTTGGACAAGAAAATGCGCCAGTTTGGTTAATACTTACGGCAAAGGGGATAGTGATGAAACGTGTTGATGATTTCCGCCTGCGCTTAGGCAACAAAGAATTGGTGCCACTGATTGTGGGTGGCATGGGTGTTGATATTTCTACCGCCGAGCTGGCGCTAGAAGTCGCCCGCTTGGGTGGCATTGGGCATATTTCTGATGCCATGGTGCAAGACGTGTCAGACCGCCGCTTTGACACCTCGTTTGTGAAAGAAAAGACCAAGTTCTACAAACACAACATCGACAACTCCGACAAGAGCGTTGTGCAGTTCGATTTGGGCCGACTTGCCGAAGCCACCAAATTGCACGTGGGCCATACGATGGACGCCAAACGCGGTGATGGAATGATTTTCATCAACTGCATGGAAAAACTCACCATGAACGGCCCCAAGGAGACCTTGCAGGTGCGCCTGAACTCGGCTCTGGATGCGGGCATTGACGGCATCACCCTCAGTGCGGGCCTGCACCTGGGTTCGTTTGCGCTGATGGCCGACCATCCACGCTTTCGCGATGCCAAGCTGGGCATCATCGTGTCGTCGGTGCGCGCCTTGCAATTGTTTCTACGCAAGACGTCGCGACTGAACCGCCTGCCGGACTTCGTCGTGATTGAAGGCCCGCTGGCCGGCGGGCACCTGGGCTTTGGCATGGATTGGGCGCAGTACGACTTGGCCACCATCGTGGGCGAAATTGCCCAGTTTCTGAAGACCGAGCAGCTGGACATTCCCCTGATTGCTGCGGGTGGCATCTTTACCGGTACAGACGCGGTGTCATTCCTCGAACAAGGCGCAGCAGCGTTGCAGGTGGCGACCCGCTTCACCGTTGCCAGCGAATGCGGTCTGCCTTCCAAGGTGAAGCAAGAGTATTTCAGGGCCAGTGAAGACGACATCATCGTCAACACCGTCTCGCCGACCGGCTACCCCATGCGCATGTTGCGCAATACGCCTGCCATCGGCTCCGGAATTCGCCCCAACTGCGAGGCCTATGGCTACTTGCTGGACGGCTCCGGCGGTTGCGCTTACATCAACGCGTACAACCAGCAAATAGAAATACACCCCGATGGCAAAAACATCTCGGTGATGGACAAAACCTGCTTGTGCACCCACATGCGCAACTACAACTGCTGGACCTGTGGCAGCACAACCTATCGCCTGAAAGACACGACACGGCGCTTGGCTGACGGCAGCTACCAGGAGCTGTCTGCAGAGCACATCTTCCGTGACTACCAGTTCAGCATCAACAACGAAATCGCGTTGCCAGCGGAAGTGACAGCCTGATCAGCGGTAGAACGCTTCGACCTTGCCCTTTAGTTTGATCAGCAAGGGCTTGCCCTTGCGATCCAGAGTCTTGCCGGCGGGCACTTTCACCCAGCCTTCGCTCACACAGTACTCCTCCACGTCGGAGCGTTCGTTGCCATTGAAACGAATGCCAATGTCGTGTTCAAAAACGGCCGCAATGTGAAACGGGCTACGCGGGTCAACCGACAAATGGTCTGGCAAAGTGGGGGGGATTACCGGGGCTTGCGGGGTATCGCTCATACATATCCTTGGTATCAATCGGGTTCACGGGCACAACGCTTGCTGTTGCGCATTAGGGCGTATTGTCTAACGTTTGCACTTGAACTCGGCCAAATGCCCACCAATTACCAGCATTAATGCCTTGCGCTGAGCCCGTTTCAGCGGTCTTCCATGCCGATTGCCCCGCTACTCATTTCTTCTGCCCTCACCCACCTGCTGGTGGGCTGGCTTATGGCCCCGGCTCTATCCGTTACTGCGCCCGTGCTGGGTTGGTTTTTTTGGGTATGGGCCTTGGTGTCTGCGGTGGTCATGCCGATGGGCCTGGTGACGCCGAAGTTTGCAGATGCGCGCACCAAGACCGTATTGACCTGGCTAGGCCTGCTTCTGATGGGCCTTTTTTCCAGTGTTTTCGTACTCACCGTACTGCGCGAGCTCGCGCTTGGGGTTTTGACGCTGGCGCATTGGCTGGGCGTGGCAGCCCTGGTGCTACCCAGCATTCGGCAAGAGACGGCGTTACTGGTGGCCCCGCTGGCGTTGCTGATGACGGCAGCAGGCTTCTGGAATGCGCGACGCACCGCCACGGTGGTCCGCGTTGACGTGCCCATCGCCAATTTGCCCGCGTCTTTGGTGGGGTTTCAAATTGCGCAGATCAGCGACATTCATGTCGGCCCAACCATCCAATCGGTCTATCTGCAACGCATTGTGGACCGCGTGAATCTGCTCCAAGCCGACCTGGTGGCCATTACAGGCGACTTGGTCGATGGTCCGGTCAAAAACATTGGCGCACAGATCAACCCCTTGCTGGACCTACGCTCCAGCTACGGCACTTTTTTTGTAACCGGCAATCACGAGTACTACTCAGGGGTCCACGGATGGATTGACAAGTTACGCGCTATGGGCATTACGGTTCTGATGAACGAACACGTGGTGATCGACCACTGCACCGACAACCAGGCTGGAGACAGTGCCACCATCGTCGTGGCCGGCGTGGCCGACTACAGCGCGCACCACTTTGACGAGCGCCATCGCAGCGACCCACATGCGGCCATGGCGAATGCCCCGGAGCATGCCCACATCAAACTGCTGCTGGCGCACCAGCCGCGCAGTGCGAACGCGGCTGGTGATGCGGGGTTCGATTTGCAACTGTCCGGACACACACACGGAGGCCAATTTTGGCCCTGGGGATACTTTGTGCGCTTCCAACAGCCCTTCACGGCCGGGCTGCACAAGCTCAACGGTCTATGGGTTTACACCAGCCGGGGCACCGGTTATTGGGGCCCGCCCAAGCGATTTGGTGCCCCGTCAGAAATCACTTGTTTGCGCCTCGTGCGCGCCTGATCCACTTGCCAAGTAAAATACGCCATGAGCAAAACACCTAGCAAGACATCTATTCTGGACGACGGACTGCGTTACAAGAACAAAGTGGGGGGGTCGCCCTTTGTAACAACCTCTCACCCAGGCAAGGCCACCATGTCCTGCTTTTTGTGTGGCAAGCACCGTCCAAGGTCAGAAATGATCACCCGTAAACTGGTGGGCAAGTCCCAGGCAGTGTGCGCACCCAAGTGCGGCGTCTAGCCTAAAAGCGCTAGCCCAGCGCCATCAGCGCCAACCCAATGGCGGCCGGGATGGCCTGAATAAACAAAATGCGTTTGCTGGCGGTAGCCGCGCCGTAGATGCCTGCGACCAAAACGCACAGTAAGAAAAACACTTTAACCTGCTGTCCGCCATCACCAAGCGTCAGCCCCCACACAAGCCCTGCGGCCAAAAACCCATTGTAAAGGCCCTGGTTGGCGGCCAAAACCTTGCTGGCCGCAGAGAATTCCGGCGTCAAGCCAAACGCCTTGCGCCCCTTGGGAGTGTCCCAATAGAACATCTCCAATACGAGTATGTAGGCGTGTATCAAAGCCACGAGAAGCACGACACCGTTGGCGACTAAAGACATGGCGCGACGACCTTTCTGTAATAGGGTGCGCCATCCTACGCCACTTCATCATTGGTTAACAAATGCGCCGCACAATGGCGGCAAACGTCACCATCCCACTATGAATCAGCCATCCAACTCCCGTTACGACCTGCTCAGCCGCGCATTCCACTGGGTGACCGCCATCGTAGTCACCATTGCCTTTATCCTCGGCCCCGGCGGTTTCGGTCGGATGATGCGCCAGGGCATTGACCCCGCAACCCGCAGCGACATCGTCTGGCACGAAACCTTGGGGATTGCGGTGTTTGTACTGACTGTTTTGCGCTTGCTCTGGGTCGCTTTTCGCCCGGCTGCACCGCAGTTTTCCATGCCGAACGCGATGAAACTGATGTCCAAGCTGGCGCACCTCGCGCTGTGGGCCTTGTTGCTGACCTTGCCCATCACCGCATTCCTGGCGCTCGGCAGTGAGGGGCATCCGCTGACTTTGTTGGGTGGACTCCGCATCGACAAACTACCCGCCATTGCCAACTCCCCCATGGCCAAACTGGCCGACTGGGGTGATGTGCACCAGTTTTTGGGTGATTCCATCATGTGGTTGGCGGGTTTGCACGCGGTAGCGGCCATTTATCACCACGTGAAGCTGAAAGACGGCGTGCTCACCGCCATGCTGCCTCTGAAAATATTGCGCTAAAGCGGCATTAATAGCCCCTTGATAGAAGCAAATTTGCTATTTATTTGATAGCTGTTTGCGCAGTATCCACGGGAGCTAGCGGCCAATTCTTCAATATTTTCCCCCTCAAAATGGCGTTAAAGAATTTTCAACGCCTTGGCCTGCGCCGTGAGCTCTGCCCGGAAGTTGGGGTGCGCAATATGGATCAACGCTTGCGTACGCTGTTTGATTGATTTCCCCCGGAGCTGCGCCACGCCATACTCGGTCACCACGTAGTCAATGTCGTTCTTGCTGGTCGTCACATGGGTGCCGGCGGACAAAGAGGGAACAATCCGCGAGATAGTGTCGTCTTTCGCCGTGGACGGCAGCACGATGATGGCCTTGCCACCCCGCGAGCGATTGGCGGCACGCACAAAGTCAGACTGGCCACCGGTTCCGGAGTACGGTGCATGCCCCAGACTCTCCGAACCGCATTGCCCCAAAAAGTCAATTTGCAGCGTCGCGTTGATGGCAACCAGGTTGTCGTTCAGGCCCGCGAGCATCGGGTCGTTGGTGAAATCAACCGGATGGATCTCGAGCGCCGGATTGCGGTCCATGAATTGGTAGAGCTTGTTGCTGCCCAGCGCAAATGTGGCCACCATTTTCCCGGGCAGATAGTTCTTACGCCGGTTCGTGACCGCCCCGGCTTGCACCAGCGTCAGGATGCCATCGCCAATCATTTCAGTGTGAATGCCCAGGTCTTGCTTGCCGGTGAGTTGCATCACCACGGCATCGGGAATGCCGCCATAGCCAATTTGCAGAGTCGAGCCATCCTCAATCATGTCGGCCACGTATTTGCCAATAGCCTCCTGCACCGGACCAATTTTTGGCAAACCCACCTCCATGATGGGTGCGTCGCTTTCCACCAGCGCACTGATCTGTGAAATATGCACATGGCAATTTCCAAAGGCGAATGGCACATGGGGGTTAACTTCAAGCACCACGGCGCGCGCCTTTTTAATCGCCGCCATGGTGTAGTCCGCACCGAGGCTGATGGCGAAGTAGCCATGTTCATCCATCGGCGATGCCATCGAAAACACCACATCGGCAGCAATATGGCCGCGTGTGATCTGGTCCGGGATTTCCGAGAAGTAGTTCGGGATGAAGTCAATCCACCCCGCTTGCCCGCCGGCACGGGTCGCACCACCAAAAAAGAAAGCCACGTGGCGCACGTGGTCTACCGTCTCTGGATCGATGTAGCCATATTTGCGCACCGCCAATATTTGCGACACCTTGACGTCGCGGAAGTCACGCCGCTGCTCCGACAACGCGGTGAGCAGGGCTGCCGGCTCGCCCACGCCTGTCGGGACAATGATGCTATCCCCATTGCGCACCTGTCGCACTGCGTCTGCGGGAGACATCCGTTTTTGCTGGTAAAGCAGTCTGTGCGTCATGCGAATTTCCTTTAAGAGATACGATTATCCAATCCGAACAAATAGCATCCGCTTACAACATGGCCACCCAACCTCCCAAAAAAAGTCCTGCAGCGATCAGCCCTATCGCGAATTTGGCCCTGCAGGGCGGGGGCTCTCACGGGGCCTTTACCTGGGGCGTACTGGATGCTCTGCTGGAAGATGGTCGCATCGAATTTGAGGGACTCAGTGGCACCAGCGCCGGTGCCATGAACGCAGTGGCCATGGCACATGGTATTGCACAGTCCGTCGGCAGGCCTTCTGTGGACGCGCGTGCGCGGGCTAGAGAGTCGCTGCACAATTTTTGGGAGGGAATCATTGCGATGGGGGCCGTCACGTCGTCCATCTCCAGTGCGCAACGCGTTCCTTTTGACCTGCTCTTTGGTGGACTATCCGCAATAACCGGCAACGCCTCACCAGGGCAAATGTTTTCTGATGCAGTCACCAGTTTATGGACGCAAGCCGTCTCGCCGTACCAAAGCAACCCACTGGACATCAATCCACTCAAAGGTTTTTTGGAGCAACAGATTGATTTTGAAAAACTGGCCGCATGCGATGCCCTCAAAGTATTTGTAGTGGCCACCAAAATCAGCACGGGCAAGGCGGAGGTCTTTTCAGGCAAGCGCTTGACCGCCGACGCGGTCATGGCCTCCGCCTGCTTGCCTACGGTATTTCGCGCAGTGGAGATTGAAGGAGAGCACTATTGGGACGGTGGGTACGCAGGCAACCCGGCCATACATCCCTTGATTTACCAGTGCGACAGTCGCGACGTCATCCTGATCCAGATTAACCCAATCCAACGTAACAAGTTGCCGACCACCGCCGCAGATATTTTGGACCGCATCAACGAGATCACGTTTAACTCTGCGCTCATCGCGGAAATGCGGGCCATCGACTTTGTTAAACGTCTGCTAGCCGAGGGGAAACTGGACCCCCTGCGCTACAAAGACGTGCTGATGCACCGCATCGACGGTGGCGAAGTACTGGAGGGCTTCCCCGCGTCTAGCAAATCACAAACCGACGCCAAGCTACTCCACACACTGAGAGATCTTGGGCGGGCATCGGCCAAAAAATGGTTGCAGCATAAATTTGCATCCGTGGGCATGACAAGCAGCGTCAATATCGCAGCCGATTACCTGGACGACTTGCGCGTACCCGTTTCAAAAAACTGATGGGCATGGCACTGCCATGCCCGCAGTGCCGTCAATCTTCGTCAGATAACAGCAGGTTGTAGACCAGTGCACCCAATACCGCACCGACGATGGGTGCTACCCAGAACAGCCACAGATCCCCCATGGCACCGGTTTGCGCAAACAGTGCGGGCCCTGTGCTGCGGGCTGGGTTCACCGATGTGTTGGATACCGGAATAGACACCAAATGGATCAAGGTCAGACACAGGCCGATGGACAGTCCCCCGAATGCGCCAGCAGCCTTCTTGGCGGTCGAACCCAAAATGACCACCAGAAAAATGGCCGTCATCACGACTTCACAAATCAGCACTGACAGCAAGCTAAATCCGCCCGGTGAGTTAGCGCCATAGCCATTGCTGGCAAAGCCACCAACGCCCTGAAAACCTGTCTTGCCTGAAACAATGAGATACAACACACCTGCCGCAGCGATAGCACCCAGCACCTGCGCAATGATGTAGCCAGGTAATTCAGAGGTGGGGAAACGCTTTCCAACCACCAGTCCAATGGACACGGCAGGGTTGAAGTGCCCGCCCGAAATGGGCCCCAGTGCATAGGCCCCCGTAACCACGGTCAGACCAAACGCCAGTGAGACGCCCAGCAGCCCAATACCGACACCCGGGAACGCTGCGGCGAGCACTGCGCTGCCGCATCCACCAAAAGTAAGCCAGAAAGTCCCCAAAAATTCAGCTGACCATTTTGCTTTGTTGCTATTCATAATGTTCCCTGGTGGTTGAAATGTGCGTCGTTACGTCGCCGGAAGATAGTAGCGACAAAGCCCTTTGCCGATGTGGCGGTCAACGCGATTGAAAATGATTTCTGCCCATTTGTTCACGACTCGCGTGGCATTTTGCGAGCACCTACGCCCTCAACCCCACAAGACCGACCGCATAGAAATAGACCCCGCCTGAAACCCCGTATTGAAGAATCGCGGCATCTCGGTAGGCTTCGCTGCGCCAGCGGCGTTCAACAGGGGAAAAAAGTGCTCGTACGTGGGGTGTGCCATCTTGGCGAGCTCTCCCATCTTCAAAAAGCTCTGCAGCGCGTCCAGTTGCCCTTTTGTGATCTGATCACCGATATGTGCATCGAACTCCTTGGCCCTGACCTGCCGGGTTTCTTCGGACCAATCTCAACTTGACTTCTTGGTCTCGGTTAATAAATCGTTCTTCAAGCCCGCGATGAACTCAGCCGGTGTGCGGTAGTTTAAACTCGAATGGGGCCGAATTTCATTGTAGTGACGCCGCCAGTCCTGAATGATGACCTTGGCTTCCAACCGGTTGCGGAACCACTCCATGGCCAGGCATTCAACCCTGAACTTGCCGTTGAAACTTTCATTGGTACCGTTCTGCCAGGGCTTGCCCGGGTCGCTCAGCACCGATTCCAGTCTTTCATCGCTGGCCCATCGCCGCAGTGCCAGGCTGACAAACTCGGGGCCATTGTCACTGCGTAAATAGCGTGGTGCACCGTGCACGCTGATGAGTTGGCTCAGCACGTCAATCACCCGCTTGGATCGGATAGAGCCCGCCACATCGATGGCCAGACATTCGCGCGTGTACTCGTCCACCACCGTCAGGCATTTCAACTGCTGCCCATTGGCACAGGAGTCAAACACGAAGTCGTAGCACCACACCGAGTTGCGACCCTTTGGCGGCATGGGCCGTGGGCGAGCAGGTGCCAGGTGCCTGCGTCGCTTCTTCCTGGGCGGCACCTGCAGGCCAGCAGCACTCCAGATGCGACTGCACCGGTCCCGACCTATCTCTATGCCCTGGCGTTCCAGGAAGACGTGGATACGGCGTGCGCCAAAGCGCGGGAACTGGCCCGATAGGTCTTTCATGGCTTCAATCACTGGTGCGTCTTTGACGGGCATTCGCAAGTCGTAATGCAGCCCGGAGCGCGCTGCTCTCATCAGCGCACACGCCCGCCGCTGGCTCAGTCCACGTTGTACTGCGTAGCGAACCTGTTCCAGCCGAGCCTGTGCGCTCACCATTTTTTTGCGTTGATTTCCTTCATGACCTCGATTTCCAGGTCACGGTCGACCAGCATCTTCTTCAGCCGGGCGTTCTCTGCCTCCAGCGCTCTGAGCCGCTTGACCTCGTCGGTGTCGAGCTGGCCGAACTTCTTGCGCCAGATGTAAATCGTCGCATCGCTCACGCCGTGGCGCTTGGCCACCACCGCCACGCTGTCCTGGTCCGTCTCACGCAGTATCCGAACAATCTGTTCGTTACTGAATCGTCCCTGCTTCATTTCCGTCTCTCCTTGCAGAAGAGACCATTTTCTCAAGCTTCAACTGGTCCGAAATTCACCGGGCAGGTCAACAGCGCCAACAGGGCACCTCGGGGTAGTCGGATGTCGGGGTGGAGATTGGCGGCTGGTGAGCCACCAAGGGCTTTTGAGCTGGGATTTACGGTGGTAGTCTGGGTCATGCTTTACCTGCAAAGCATGGTGCTGAAGCTTTGGATTTCAACCCAATGGTCATTTTGTTTATTCAGGAACCCGTAAGTGCCCAATGGTCACAACATCATTTCTGAAAAATGCCAGGGCTACAGATGGGCTACGGATGGGCTATTTTTGGGCTACAAACAAAAATGGCCCACCTAAGTGAGCCATTGCTGTCGTGGAATCCCACGTATCTATTGGTTGCGGAGGCTAGATTTGAACTAACGACCTGGTTATGAGGGTTATGGAGCAACCATGTATTTAAACACCGTTGTTTGCGTCAAATTGGTGTAAGTCGTTGATTGCAAAGGAATTAAAAAAATGCTTCCTGGCTTCCCTTTAAGCAATTTAAGTCGATTTAAGCCACATAAACGACTGCAATCGCGCGGTGGTGGACATGCTCCCGCCATATTTAATGACCTGTGGGTTTACTTCCAGGCGGCAAACAGCTAGACCTGCGCATCTATCGCCAGCCTATATATAGGCACCCAGAAAACTGAAACAAGCAGCCGTGAAGTTTTGGTCGCCATCGATTGCCAACAATTTTTTGCTTTGTAGACTGAACGCACAGTTCTTCAACCAATGTAGAACTTCGTCGTGCAGGCTGATTGTCGAGGCATGTCAAAGGAGCAGCTTTTAGCGGGGAATGGGATTGCGACTGGTTAAAGCCA
>JBEEJM010000244.1:0-5215 GCA_041169205.1 Pseudomonadota bacterium
CATGAACGGTTACTGGGGCAACAAGGCCTATGTGCTGCCGCCCGAAGCCAACCTGATGGCGGTGACGCACTACCTGGAAGCGCTCGACCTGCAAAAAGAGTGGGTCAAGGTGCACACCATCTTCGGCGGCAAGAACCCGCACCCCAACTACCTGGTTGGCGGTATGCCTTGCGCCATCAACATTGATGGCAACGGCGCAGCGGGCGCACCCATCAACATGGAGCGCCTCAATTTTGTGGAAGCCCGCATCAAGGAGATGATCGAGTTCAACAACAACGTCTACATCCCCGATGTGCTGGCGATCGGCACCATTTACAAAAATGCCGGTTGGCTCTACGGCGGCGGCTTATCGGCCACCAACGTGTTTGACTACGGTACCTATGAAAAAGTCATGGGTCGCAAAGAAACCCAGCAGCTACCCGGCGGTGCGATTTTGGATGGCAACTGGGACAAGATTCACGCAGTAGACCCGCGTGACCCTGAGCAGGTGCAAGAGTCCGTGCCGCACAGTTGGTACAAATACGCCGACGAATCCAAGGGCCTGCACCCTTGGGATGGCGTGACCGAGCCGAACTATGTGTTGGGCGACAAAACCAAAGGCACGCGCACCGACATCAAAGAGATCGATGAGAGTGCCAAGTACTCGTGGATCAAATCCCCCCGCTGGCGCGGCCACGCCATGGAAGTGGGACCACTGTCGCGCTACATCCTCGGCTACGCCCACGCAAGCCAAGGCAACAAATACTGCCAGCGCGTCAAAGAGCAGATGGACACGTCGGCTGAAATCATCAACCGCACCTTCCCCAGGGCGCTGGGCATGGCGGACACCAGCTACACCATGAAGCAATTGATGCCCACCACCATTGGCCGCACCTTGGCCCGTGCGCTGGAAGCCCAGTACTGCGCTGAGATGATGTTGGAGGACTACAAAGAACTGGTCGCCAACATCAAGAGTGGCGATACCGCCACGGCTAACGTGGAGAAATGGGACCCTGCCACCTGGCCCAAAGAAGCCAAAGGCGTGGGCACCGTTGCCGCACCACGCGGTGCCTTGGGTCACTGGATCAAGATCAAGGATGGCCGCATCGAGAACTACCAGTGTGTTGTGCCCACCACCTGGAATGGCAGTCCGCGCGACAACAAAGGCCAGATTGGTGCGTTTGAAGCCGCGCTGATGAACACACCCATGGTCAACCCGGAACAGCCTGTTGAGATATTGCGCACCCTGCATTCGTTTGATCCCTGCCTGGCCTGCTCCACCCATGTGATGAGCCCAGATGGACAAGAGATGGCCTCGGTCAAAGTGCGCTAGCCCCTTAAAACTACATTTAAATTTTGGAGAAATTCATGAAAAGTTTGTTTGGTCAATGGGCAAAATTCACTGCCGTTGCCGCACTGGCACTGGGTGCAGGCGTCGCACAGGCGCATACCGGCCATGGAACCACCAGTTTCTTTGAAGGTCTGGTGCACCCGTTTGGGTTGGACCACCTGTTGGCCATGGTCGCTGTGGGAGTGTGGTCTGTCAGCGCGCTGCCCGTCGGCAAGGCCTGGTGGGGTCCCACCACATTCTTGCTGTCCCTGGTGCTTAGCGCCATGCTGGGCGCAGAAGGATTCACCGTCGCGTACCTGGAACATGCGATCTCCATAAGTGTGGTGATTTTTGGCTTGATGCTGATCTTCGTCCGCCGTGGTTTCTCCGCAGCTGCGGGCCTGGGACTGATCGCATTGGCTGCCTCGCTGCATGGCTTGGCCCACGGGGCAGAAGCGCCTGAGAGCGGCTTTGCTGGCTATGCCGCTGGTTTCATGCTAACCACTACGGTGTTGCACCTGGGTGGCGTCGCGACCGGGTTGGGCATCCGGCGCTTCCTGGCCACGCAATCGCGTTGGGTGACGGGAGGTCTGGGGGCGCTGTTTGGTGGCGCGGGGGTGTATCTGCTTCAACAACTGTAGGTCGGCTTGTAGAAGGAGACAACGATGAGTAAAACTATTGCACAGCACCCCACAGCGGCCGACCAATCGTTCGCAAAAACGGAAGAAGCCGATGTGGCGCACGCCTCGACCATCAAGTCGGTCTACGTGTATGAAGCGCCGGTCCGCGTCTGGCATTGGATCAATGCCTTGGCCATCATGGTGCTGGCCGTCAGTGGCTATTTGATTGGCTCGCCTTTGCCCACGGTGGCAGGCGAAGCCAGTGACCACTATGTGATGGGCTACATCCGGTTTGCCCATTTTGCTGCAGGCTACGTGCTGGCGGTGGGCTTGCTGGGCCGGATCTACTGGGCGGTGGTTGGCAACCACCATGCGCGTGAGTTGTTTTGGGTGCCCATTTTTCAGCGTGCCTATTGGGTCGAATTGTTGGGCATGCTGAAGTGGTATGCCTTCCTGTCGCCGCGTCCCGGGCGCTTTGTTGGCCACAACCCGTTGGCGCGCTTTGCCATGGTCTTTGGCTTTCTGCTGCTCGCAGTGTTCATGGTGGTGACTGGCTTTGCGTTGTATGGCGAAGGCGCGCAAATGGGCTCGTGGCAAGAGCGGATGTTTGGCTGGGTCATCCCACTCATGGGGCAGTCGCAAGACGTACATACCTGGCACCATTTCGGACTATGGGGCATGGGGATCTTCGTGATTCTGCACGTCTACGCTGCCATTCGTGAAGACATCATGGGCCGATCCAGCGTCGTCAGCACCATGATCTCTGGCTACCGAACTTTCAAAGACTGACCGCGATGACAACCGCGTGGCACCACAACCCACTGAGAAGGGGCTTGCCCCCAGGTGTGTCGCCACGCGCGCCATGGCACCCCGGGCGGTTTTTAAGCCGCAATTACCTCGCGCCCTTGGGAATGTCGCAGTCAGACGCTGCGCGCTTGTTGGGCGTATCGCGCCGACGCTTGCACGAGCTGGTGCAAGGCCAGCGTGGCATGACGCCTGATACCGCCATCCGATGCGCCCTGGTGTTCCGTTCCGATGCCAATTTTTGGCTGGCCTTGCAAGCGGCGTGGGACGGGTTTCACGCTTGGAAACAACTGCGTTCCCAACCGGGCCCGGTGCCCGGCACTCGCTAACCCCTTTTTTGTAGGAATGAAATACCGATGAGCCCCCATTCGCCCAAAACCACCTGTCACCAGGGTGGTGACACCCCTGCAGTTTCTGCAGCCTCTGCGCCGGAAACCATTTGCGTGCTCGGCATTGGCAATGTCCTGTGGGCCGATGAGGGGTTTGGCGTGCGCTGCATCCAGGCGCTGCAGACCCGCTACGAATTTGCGGACCACGTCCGGTTGATTGACGGTGGCACCCAGGGTCTGTACCTGATTCAGCATGTGCAGGAGGCCAGTCGCTTGCTGATTTTTGATGCCATTGACTATGGCTTGGAGCCCGGCACCCTGAAGACCGTGGTCAACGACGATGTTCCCCGCTTCATGGGGGCTAAAAAAATGAGTTTGCACCAGACCGGTTTTCAGGAAGTGTTGATGCTGGCCCTGCTCACCGAGAAGTACCCCACCGACGTGCTGCTGATTGGCTGCCAGCCCGAAGAGCTGGACGATTACGGTGGCAGTCTTCGGCCCTGCGTGAAGATCGCCATGGAAGATGCCTTGGCATTGGGGGTTGCCACCTTGCGCCAGTGGGGTGCACAACCCGTGCCGCGCACCACACCGCTGACCGAGCGAGAAGTGGTGACTTTCTCACAACTGGACATCCACGTGTATGAGGGCAACCGCCCCGATGAAACGCTGGCCTGCCGCACCGGTGACGCGCGGTTTTTCCCCTCGCCCGCGGCGGTCTGAAAGCCCACGCCATGTGTATCGGAATTCCCATGCAAATCACCGCCATCGAACCCGGCCACGCGCTGTGCTCGGGGCGTGGCCAACACCGCCGCGTCAACACCGCGCTGGTGAGTCCGGTCTCTGTGGGGGACTGGGTGTTGATATTTATCGACAGCGCACAAGAGTGCATCACGCCCGAGCGCGCGCAAGAAATCAACGCCACGCTGGACCTGATGGAGGCCGTCATGCACGGCGAAAGCGCCGACGCCGTGGTGGGCTTTGCCCTGCCTTCTGCCATGCGCTTGGAGCAACTCTTGGCGTTGTCCGGTGCACCTCACTAACTATTTTGGAGACCCCTATGACCCTCGAAACCCTTGACCCCTCTGGCAGCGAAACCCTGGTAAAGCTTCCCGTGCAACCACCCAAAGCAGAGGTCGGCACGTCGGTGCTGATCGAGCGCCTGGTCACCCACCATGGTGCCACCTGGGTCGACGAGACCAACATTGCCGCATGGGCGGCAGAGGGCGGCGACCGTGTCGTTTTGTTTGCGGGAGACCCCGTGCAGTTTCCGCAGGGGCTGGATGTGGCGGTCGTGCTGCCCGAGTTGCAGCGGAGCTTTTTAGGCCGCTTCCAAGTGGGGGTGGTGCAGCGTGACAAAGAAACGGCACTGGCCCTACGCTACGGCTCACAGCGCTGGCCTACCCTGATGTTCATGCGCGATGGACACTACGTCACCACCCTCAGCGGCATGCACGACTGGGACGATTTCTTGCGTGAAATGCAGCAGGCCTTGGACATGCCGCTCTCACGCGCGCCCACGATTGGCATTCCCGTCGTGAGTGCCGCGGGCGCTGCATCGGCTTCGTCCTGCCACTGACACCCACTTCTTTACAAGGTACGCACAATGAAAGACTTTCCTATTCCCGTGGTCACCATCGGGCCCGGTAGCCAGGTCGAAGATGAGGTGTTGGACTACATGCCCATGCCCCAGGGCATGGAAACGTTTCGTCCGCCCATCCTGCCCGAGCCTGAAGAAATTGCTGCCCGTGTGGGGGCGCATGTGGCGCTGCGCGCCGCCTTGGTGGAGCTCGATGCCGTGTGCAAGGGCAGTGCCAATCGCAGTGTTGACCTCAACCACCTCTCAGACCCTGACCGCACGCTGATCAACCAGGTTCTGGGGGAGGGTGAGGTCAGCGCCATTGTCAAAGCGGCGGTCGATGGCCAGGTGGAGCTGAGTGTGCAGGAGTCGGTTTTTGCCGGTGTCTGGCGCGTCATTCAGTCCGTCAACGGCGTCGTGGTGTCTGACTTTTTGGAAGTCGGGGCGGTGCCTGAAATATTGACCATCGTCGCCGGGCAAGATGTGTGGGACAGCGTACCCCGCTGGAGCGGCGATTTACCGCCCAATGTGCAAAACGCGCCGTCACTGCTGGCCGAGATTGAAGACCAGTGGCGCA
>JBEEJM010000245.1:0-4020 GCA_041169205.1 Pseudomonadota bacterium
TTTTGGCGCTGGCGGCCAGCGCTGTCCATCCCTTATTTGCTTGAATTGTCACAAAGTATTGCAAGCACCTCGTGGGTTAAGCTTGCTCCATGAAAGCCAAAGCACCCTCTACCCGCCCTCCGGCCAAGCGCCCCGTGCGTCCACGCGGCATCCAGACCCATGAAGTTCGCATCATTGGTGGTCAATGGAAACGCACCAAACTCAAAGTAGCCGATAAGCCCGGTCTGCGTCCCACGCCCGACCGCGTGCGTGAGACCTTGTTTAACTGGCTGGGGCAAGACCTCTCCGGCTTGCGCTGCCTCGATGCCTTTGCCGGTACCGGTGCGCTGGGGTTTGAAGCCGCCTCGCGCGGTGCCGCCGAAGTGGTGCTGGTGGAGCAGGACGCTGGCTTGGTCGTGCAGCTGCACCAGGTGCGCACCCAGTTGCTGGCGTTGCAGCCGATTGAGCCAACACCCGCGCCCAACCTGGTGGTGCAGCGGGGCGAGGGCGTAGCGGCCATCCGGCACGCGGCACCCGCCAGCCGTGACCTGATTTTTCTCGACCCACCGTTTGATGCCAAGTTGTTCGAGCCTGCGTTGGCAGCCTGTGCCGTTGCGCTGTCGCCGCAAGGCTTGGTGTATCTGGAAGCGCCGGTGAAATGGACCGACGAACTGCTCGCCCCCATGGGTTTGGCAGTGCAACGCCATTTAAAAGCTGGCGCGGTACACGCGCACCTGTTGCGTCTTGCCACCAGCGCTGCATAATTTGTTATGACCAAAGCTGTGATCGCCGTGTTTCCTGGCACCTTTGACCCCATCACGCTGGGGCACCAAGACTTAATTCGCCGCGCCGCGCGACTATTTGGCACGGTGATGGTGGCGGTGGCCACCGCCCATCACAAGAAAACTATGTTCACCTTAGACGAGCGTCTGGACACTGTGCGCGAGGTGTTTGCGGCGTTGCCCAATGTGCAGGTGCACAGCTTTAGTGGCCTGGTGCGCGACTTTGCGGTGGACCGCGGTGCCACGGTGATGGTGCGTGGCGTGCGCTCGGTGACGGACTTTGATTACGAGGCCCAGTTGGCTGGTATGAACCGCGCCCTGGCACCCGATGTGGACACCATTTTTCTCACGCCCGACGCGCGATACCAGTACATCTCCAGCACCCTGGTGCGGGAGATCGCCACCCTCCAAGGAGATGTGGCGCAGTTTGTGGCCCCGCAGGTGCACGCGCGCCTGATGGCCAAATTGCAGAGTTCTTAGGACATTAGGAGAACACCATGAAAATTTTGCTACCCGTTGATGGTTCCGAGTTGTCGCTAGAGGCGGTGCGCTTTGCCGTGCGTTTGCTCAAAGACGGTTTGCAAGGCACTGCCGTGCTGGCCAATGTGCAAGAGCCCGCCACGTTGTATGAACTGATCGTGGCCCACGACCCCGAGGTCATAGACCGTGTGAGCGCCGAGGCCGGTTTGCACACGCTGGCCAGTGCGCAAGCGCTGTTGGATGCGGCCGGAATCAGCTACGAATGTGAAGTGGCCAAGGGCGACCCCGCCCACACCATTGTGGATATTTCTGAGCGCTTTGGCTGCGACATGATCGTGATGGGTGCGCGCGGCGCCAGTGCCCTGCGCAGCGCCATGATGGGCTCGGTGTCTAACGAAGTGCTGCACGCGAGCGGTGTGCCGGTGGTGATTGTGAAGGCCTCCGATGATGAGGCTGGCGATTGAACTTTTGCAGGCGCTGATGTGTGCGCCGATGGCACCGGGGTGAATGGTTCCGCGAATGTCCCCCGGGCCGTGAGGGCCCTCCTCCTTTATTTGGCAAAACCCCAAGTCCACGCTGCACCATCCACCCCAGTGCCATCGATGGCTTGCAGTGTTGGTGCGCCATGACGGGATGCACCGCGGTAATTTCTGCGGTCGTCATGCTAAATAGGAACTTTCAGAGTTGGCTTTAGTGGACTGCAATGCCCGCGTAACCTGCCAGTCGCGAATGACAGGTTATTGAAAGCTCACCTAGGTGCCAGTTAAAAGACAGTCGTGGACTTCACGTTTGTCGTTTTTACCGATGCCCTCCAAAGGCGGCTAACGCATATTCCAAATGCTAAGCTTGGAACAGCAAATCCCAGAATGCAATTCAATCATTGCTGACGGACATAATGAAGAGCAACTATTCGGAACACGACAATGGGCTACTTTAAAGATGGACTACTTTCTGGCCGTAACGCCTTCATATCAGGCGGCACCAGTGGAATCAACTTGGCCATCGCAGAGGCGTTACTGGATGCTGGTGCGACTGTCGGTGTCATGAGTAGAAAACCGGAAAAAGTAGATTCAGCATTGGCATTGCTTTCGCTCAAAGGAAAAGCTTATGGCTATAGCGCTGATGTTCGCAACTTCGATGCGGTCAGTAGCGCGATGGAACAGTTTCACCAGGCCGCAGGCCCTATTGATATAGTCATATCTGGCGCAGCTGGTAACTTCGTTGCGCCCGCCAATTCGATGTCATCCAATGGATTTAAGACGGTGTTGGAAATTGACTTGCTGGGGAGTTTCCATGTCTATCGCAGCGCCTATCCGTTTCTCAGGAAACCCGGCGCAAGTCTCATTAGCATTTCAGCACCGCAGGCAACGGAAACCAGTTTCGGACAGTCGCACGTTGCCGCAGCGAAGGCCGGGGTAGACATGTTGACCAAGAGCCTGGCCGTTGAATGGGGCCCCGAAGGTATTCGCGCTAATTGCATCATTCCTGGCCCCATTGATGGCACCGAAGGCATGGACCGTCTCACACCCAACCCGGAATTTCGCCGTCATCTTGAGGAGTCAGTGGCACTACGGCGCTTCGGCACAAAACAGGAGGTGGCAGCGATGGCGGTCTTCCTCGCGTCGGATGCTGCAAGCTATGTGACAGGAAGCCTGATGTACTGTGATGGAGGAATGACTTTGTCAATGGGTGGCGCCATGTCGCCAACGGTTTTTCAACAATTCATGAAATCGCCCTAATTAGCCACCGCCGTTTGGGCCTATTTCAATGACCGCTTTGCTGCGGCGAATCTATCACTTAATAATTCCGCATCCAGCCCTAACCCGACCGAAACCTTGGCCCTTTCTGCGTTCCCCCAGCGACACAAGTTCCAACGACTAGCAACATCCCTGGATGTTGACAGCGAATTCAAGCACTGAACATCATGGCGGCTCAGGCCAAGGCCGCTGCGCATCGCGCAGCAATTCAAACGCGCGGCTGATGCGCAGCACACCCAGATCATCAAAACGCCGCCCGGCAATCTGCAGACCAATGGGTAAGCCCGCTTCGGTATAGCCGCAGTTGATGCTGGCGGCGGGCTGCTCCGACATATTGAACGGCACCGTGAACGCAATGTGCTCCAACGGGCGCAGTGGGTCATTGGTGGGCGAGGGCAACTCTGCGTCAAACGCCACGTTGGGTGCGGTGGGAGAGATCACAAAGTCGTAGGCGTTGCAGGCTTGAACAGTGGCCACCCGCGTCGCGTGGAACTGGCTCATGGCGACAAAGGCCGCGCTGCCGCTCAACTCTTTGACGCTGTCGGCCCAGTCGCGGATGTAGGGCAGCACCGCATCGCGTTTGTGCGCGGGCAGGGCTGCCAAATCGAGGCGCGAGCGCATGCGCCATGCGTGGTCCATGCCGTCGAGCATGGTGCGTGTGAGAAAAGGCTCTATCGGCTCGACGATGGCACCGGCTTCATCCAACAGGGTGGCAGCGCGCAGCACGGCGTCGCGTACTTCTGGGTCTACGGGCAAGCCACAACCTGCGTCAACCAGCAAGCCGATGCGCAGGCCGCGCAAATGGTCAATGGCGCCGTCCCAATCGTCCCAGGCGATGGCGTTGGGTGGCAGACTCATGCTGTCGCGCGCATCCGGGCGGCTCAAGACCTGCATCATCAGCGCGGCATCGGCTACACGGCGTGTCATAGGGCCTGCTGCACGGCCGGTGTAGGGCGGGTCGATGGGCACACGCCCAAGACTGGGTTTGAGGCTGTAAATGCCACACCAACTGGCGGGCAGGC
>JBEEJM010000246.1:0-3520 GCA_041169205.1 Pseudomonadota bacterium
CCTTTTTCAATCATCTCGGCCACCAGCTTGGTGTTGAGCAAAATCTCGACCGCTGGCGTACGCGCGCCACTGGTCGAGCGCAGCAGGCGCTGGGACACCACGGCCTTGAGCGCGGCGGCCAAGTCGCCCAGCATGGTGGGGCGCACTTCCACGGGGTAGAAGCTCAAAATACGGTTGAGTGCCTGGTAGCTGTTATTAGCGTGCATGGTCGCCAGGCACAGGTGGCCCGACTGGGCGTAGGCAATGGCCGCAGACATGGTTTCGCGGTCGCGAATTTCGCCAATCATGATGACGTCGGGTGCCTGGCGCAGTGCGTTCTTCAGGGCAACGCCTAACGACTTCGTGTCGGTGCCAATTTCTCGTTGGTTGACCACAGATTTTTTGTTTTTGAATAAAAACTCAATCGGGTCTTCGATAGTCAAGATGTGGCCGGACTGGTGCTCATTGCGAAAATCCAGCATCGAGGCCAGCGTGGTGCTTTTGCCTGCACCGGTGGCGCCCACCATCAAAATCAGGCCGCGCTTTTCCATGATGAGGTCGCCCAGCGACATCGGCACCGCCAAATTGGCCAAGGGAGGCACATCCACCGTGATGTAGCGAATAACCGCCGCATACGAGCCGCGCTGGCGCATCGCACTGACCCGAAAGCGGCCCACACCTTCGACCGGAAAACCCATATTGAGCTCGCCTTCGGCTTCGAGTTCGGCGATGCGCTCCGCCGGCAACACCTCGGCCAAAAGGCTCTTGGGCGCATCGGCAGGCAAGAGCTGGCTGTTGATGGGCACACACTGGCCGTTGATCCGAATCAGCGCGGGCGAGTGCGCCGACAGGTACACGTCAGATGCCTTCTTCTCACTCATGAGACGAAGGATGCGATCCATCGTGCCGGAAACGGTCGTTGTAGCCATGGTGTGGGTTCTCTGTTGGCGAAAATCAGTCGCGCAGCAAATCGTTCAACGCGGTTTTGGCACGGGTCTGTGCATCCACACGCTTGACGATCACGGCGCAATACAGGCTGTATTTGCCGTCTGCGCTGGGCAGGTTGCCCGCCACCACCACCGAGCCCGACGGTACGCGGCCATAGGTCACGGTGCCGGTGGCACGGTCATAAATTTTGGTGCTTTGGCCGATGTAAACGCCCATGGAAATGACCGAATTTTCTTCAATGATCACGCCTTCGACCACTTCCGAGCGCGCGCCGATAAAGCAGTTGTCTTCGATGATGGTCGGACCCGCTTGCATGGGCTCCAACACGCCACCAATGCCCACGCCGCCGCTGAGGTGCACGTTTTTGCCGATCTGTGCGCAGGAACCGACGGTGGCCCAGGCGTCGACCATGGAGCCTTCGTCCACATAGGAGCCGATGTTGCAATACGAAGGCATCAGCACCACGCCCTTAGCTTGGTAACTGCCCCGGCGGGCCACGGCTGGCGGCACAACGCGCACACCGGTGGCCTTCATTTCTTCGGCGCTCAAATTGGAGAACTTGGTGGCAACCTTGTCATAAAAGCCCAGGCTGCCGGCTTGCATGATTTCGTTGTCCTTGAGGCGGAAGCTGAGCAGCACCGCTTTTTTGATCCACTGGTGAGTGGTCCACTGGCCCACGGCCTCGCGCGTCGCTACGCGCAGGCGTCCGGCGTCGAGTTCATTGAGCACGTGCTCCACGGCGTCGCGTACTTCGGCGGAGCTTGAAGCCACAGAGATATTGGCGCGGTCTTCCCACGCGGCTTCGATGATGTTTTGCAATTGTTGGCTCATGGAATAAGTCTTTAAGGGTTAATCAAACGCGGGATTGGACAAATTGAACGATGCGCTGGGCGGCTTCGACGCATTCCGCAGTCTCGGCCACCAAGGCCATGCGGATACGCCCGGCACCCGGGTTGCTGCCATGTGCCTCGCGCGCCAGAAAACTGCCGGGCAGCACGGTGACATTGTAAGTAGCGAGCAGGTCACGGGCGAAGTCGGTGTCACTGCCTTGGACCTTGGCCCACAAATAGAACCCGGCATCAGGCAGCGCCACATCCATGACGGCCGACAACATGGGCGTCACCTGGGCAAATTTGCTGCGGTATTTGGCGCGGTTGTCGATGACGTGCTGTTCGTCATTCCAGGCGGCCGTGCTGGCGGCTTGCACCACCGTGCTCATGGCGCTGCCGTGGTAGGTGCGATACAGCAAAAACTGCTTGACCAGGGCGGCATCACCGGCGCAAAAGCCGCTGCGCATGCCGGGCACATTGCTGCGTTTGGACAGGCTGGTGAAGATCAGCAAGTTTTTAAAGTCGGTGCGGCCCAGCTTGGCTGCGGCCTCCAGGCCTCCCAAAGGCGGCTCGTCGCGGAAATAAATTTCGCTGTAGCACTCGTCAGAGGCGATCACAAAGCCATAGCGGTCGCTGAGCTCAAACAGTTTTTTCCAGTCGCTTAGGGGCATCACCGCACCCGCCGGGTTGCCGGGGGAGCACACAAATAGGAGCTGGGTGCGCGCCCAGACGTCGGCGGGCACGCTGTCCCAGTCTTGTCCAAAATTGCGCTGGGGGTCCGAGGCGACAAAGTAGGGCTCTGCGCCCGACAAGTAGGCCGCGCCTTCGTAGATTTGGTAGAACGGATTGGGCGACACCACCAGCGCCGTGCCATTTGCCCCCGGCTTCGCACGATCAATCACGGTTTGGGCAAACGCAAACAATGCTTCGCGCGAGCCATTGATGGGCAATATTTGGGTGGCGCTGTCCAGATGCAAGGCGTAGCGACGTTGCAGCCACTGGGCAATCGCCGTACGCAAGGACAACTCGCCCGCTGTGGCGGGATAGGTCGACAGGCCCCCATCGGGCGCCATGATAGCGTCGCAATAGGCTTGCTTGATCAACGCTGGCGTCGGGTGGCGTGGCTCGCCAATGCCCAAACTAATGGGGCGGTAAGCAGGGTTGGGGGTGACGGTGGCAAACAGTTTGCGCAAGCGCTCAAAGGGATAGGCCTGCAACTGCAACAAATTCGGATTCATGGGACGGCATTATCCCTGAGTAGACGCTAAACTCCCCACCATTAGCGGCATGGAGATAAGTGAACGTATGTACCTGAACACCGAGCATGCAGTGGAGCAGTTTGGCGATGTAGAGGCCCTGGTGCCCATGTTGACCATGCTGGAGGAGTCTTTGGCGCGTGACATTGGGCAGATCGCCGCACTGTTAGGCGCAGGCGATGTGGACGCTGCCAACCGCCTGCTGCACCCCATGAAGGGCTTTCTCCCCCTGTTTTGCAAAGAAGCCCTTTGCACAGAGCTGAGTGCGGTGGAGATGTTGAGCAAAAATGGCAGCGTGGCCGAGGTAGCACCAGCGTACGCCGCATTGCAACCTAAGCTGGAGCGTTTGCTGCTTGAGGTTTCAGATTTTCTAAAATCGAACGGCGTCAGTTCTTAGGGGCATCCGAAGCATGGACATCAAACGCGCACGTGTGGTCGTCGTCGAAGACGAAAAGATCATGAGCACCTTCATTCTGAGCAGCCTGCGCAAGCTCGGCATACTGGATT
>JBEEJM010000247.1:0-2944 GCA_041169205.1 Pseudomonadota bacterium
TTGATATTGGCCTGGAGCGTGCGGCGTTTTTGCATGTGGCCGACGTGTGGCATCCCCCTGCGGACGGTGAGTCGCTGAGTGCCTCGCGCGCCTCGCAGCCGATGATTCCTATTGAAAAACAGGTTTTTGAAGGGCAGGCGCTGATGGTGCAGGTCATCAAGGACCCGATTGGCACCAAAGGTGCGCGGTTGTCGACCCAGATCAGTATTGCAGGACGGCTACTGGTGTTTCTGCCGCAAGACGACCACATTGGGGTGTCGCAAAAAATTCCCCCTGCGCAACGTGATGAGTTGCGCAACCGCATGCAGACGCTGGCGGGCAACCAAGGTGGAGGGTTTATTTTGCGCACCAACGGCGAGGACGCGACGGACGCCGAACTGTCAGACGACATCAGCTACTTGCGCAAGGCTTGGGCGCGCATCAAGGACGCGTCTGTGCGGCTGCCTCCCCAAAGTTTGCTGCACCAAGATCTGAACTTATTGCAACGGGTGCTGCGCGACCTGGTGGGCGAATCCACCCAAACTATTCGCGTGGATTCCCGTGAACAGTTTGACGCCCTCAAGGTCTTTGGCTCTGAGTTCATGCCCATGGCGGTGGAGAAGCTGCAGCACTACAAGGGCGAGCGCCCCATCTTTGACCTATATGCGATTGACGAGGAAATCGCCAAGGCGTTGGCGCGCCGTGTGGACTTGAAGTCCGGCGGTTACCTGATCGTGGACCAGACCGAGGCCTTGACCACGGTGGATGTGAACACCGGCGGGTTTGTCGGGGCTCGCAATTTTGACGACACCATTTTCAAGACCAATCTAGAAGCGGCGCAGGCCATTGCCCGGCAACTGCGTTTGCGCAATCTGGGCGGCATCATCATTGCGGACTTCATCGACATGGCGCGCGAGGACCACCGTGACGCGGTGTTGGCCGAGTTTAAAAAACAACTGGCGAGGGACAGGGTCAAAACCATGGCCGGTGGTTTCTCACAGCTTGGTTTAGTAGAGATGACGCGCAAGCGCACCCGCGAGTCGCTGGCCCACATGCTGTGCGAACCCTGCCCGACCTGCGAAGGCAAAGGCACCGTGAAGACCGCACGCAGCGTGACCTACGACATCTTCCGCGAGATTTTGCGCGAAGCCCGACAGTTCAACCCCCGCGAGTTTCGCGTGGTCGCTTCCCCCAAGGTGATTGAGTTGTTCCTGGACGAAGAAAGCCAACATCTGGCCGGTTTGAGCGAATTCATTGGCAAACCGGTGTCGTTGCAGAGTGAAGCGGCGATGGGGCAGGAGCAGTACGACATCGTTTTGCTCTAGCGGCAAGTACACAGCTAGACTGGCATGCCTTTCATGCGCACCCTCAACTCCACGCCCATTCCCATACTGACTTACCACCAGATTGCGGACGCGCCCCCAAAAGGGACGCCGCATCGCAGTCTGGTAGTGGCTCCAGAAGATTTTTCGAACCAGATGGCCATGCTCTCGCTACTGGGCTATCAGGGTCTGTCCATGACGGATCTACAGCCCTATTTGCGTGGCGAACGCGTTGGCAAAGTGGTTGGCATTACGCTGGATGATGGGTACCTGAATAATCTGGCCCATGCGGCACCGGTATTGCAGCGCTACGGCTTCTCAGCGACCTGTTATGTAGTCAGCCAGATGCTCGGAAAAACCAATTCTTGGGACCGTGAGGCAGGCATACCCGAGGCCGCGCTGATGAGTGCTGCGCAATTGCGGGAGTGGGTGAGTTACGGCCAGGAGGTCGGCGCGCATACCCAAAACCATGTTCGTCTGATGCAACTCGACCGTGCCCACGCACGCGAAGAAATCACCCACTGTAAAACCGATCTGGAAGAACTGATGGGCGCTTCTGTCCAGCACTTTTGCTATCCCTACGGCGAATACGCACCGGAACATGTCGCTATGACAATGGAGGCCGGGTACACAACCGCAACCACGACTCAGCGCAGCCGTTGCCAGACGCAGGAAGACTGCCTGCAGTTGCCTCGCGTGCCCATTGCGCGTAGAACTACCCGCATGGCTTTGTTGCTCAAATTGGCCACCGCCTATGAAGACAGGCGTCGCGTATGAGCGCTGCGGCTGAACGAGTCAGGCGCTTGCGGATCGCCGTCTTAAACCGTACTTTTGTCTCGACCGGTGGCGGTGCAGAGCGTTATTCCATTGCATTGGTGGAGCAATTGGCAAGCAGGCACGATGTGCATGTATTTGCGCAGAAAATTGAGCATGCATGGCCCGGAGTGACGTACCACCGCCTCTGGACGCCACTCTCCAAGCCCCGCTGGATCAACCAACTCTGGTTTGCAATCACTTCATGGTGGGCCACACGCACCGGTTTTGACGTGGTGCACTCGCATGAGAACACCTGGCACGGGCAGGTGCAGACCGTTCATGTGTTGCCCGTCAAGTACAACTTGTTTCATGGACGCAATGGATTTCGTCTGGCATTGCGTTGGCTCAAGGTACTGACGAGTCCGCGGCTGTTGGTGTATCTGTGGCTTGAAAAAATGCGATTTGCGGCGAAACCTGGTCGCCGAATTGTTGTGACATCTCCAAGCCTTCGCGATCTTATGGTCCAGACTTACCCACATATCGAAACCATGCTGGACGTACTTACCCCAGGAGTGGCCCGCGTCAGCGGAGCAGCCAGTTTGGAGGAGCAAAACGCTGCGCGGGTGACCTTGGGGCTGCCCACTAAAGGGCATTGCATCTTGTTCGTAGCCAATGATTATCAGAAGAAGGGGCTGGGCACCTTGCTACAGGCAATGCGACTGCTTCCCGATGAAACTTATCTCACCGTAGCTGGCAATGCTGAGCATATCGCTGCGTTCAAACGTCAGGCGCAGGAGTGTGGTGTGATGTCACGGGTTTTCTTTCTGGGGGCGCAGCGGGACATGGGTGTCGCATATGGTGCGGCCGACTGCCTGGCCCATCCCACG
>JBEEJM010000248.1:0-8831 GCA_041169205.1 Pseudomonadota bacterium
AGGGCCGGGTGTAGGGCGTGCGGCCCAACAAGGTGTCGATCCAGTTGCCTGCGCGCTCCAGCGGCGCGCCGTGGTGGGGCGTGCCCAGAAACACGATGTTTTTCAGAAGCTTTAGCCAAGGTGCGCCGCTTTGCTGTGCGCTAACCACGGCGCTGCGCGTCACCAGCCCGCCCATGCTGTGGGCGATCACGGTGATCTCTTCCACTGGCACGGGCCAATGCTGCACCAACTGCGCCAGTTGGTGGGCCAGCAGATGGCCATTTTCCGAGGTGTGCAAGCCGGTGTTGTAGCGCACGTAGACCGGCGTGTAGCCCAGCGCGGCGGCCAGGACGTTGCCGTGGCCAGTCACAGTACCGTCGTCAACCGTGGTGTGCCATTGCAAGTCGTTCATGCACAGGCCGTGAATCAGCACCAGCACTTTGCCGTTGACTGTTGGCATGGTGGGCAAGTGCCCCCAGCGCAAGGCCTGGCCCTGGTGGCGCAGCGTCATGGGCGTGGCCAGCGGGTTGTGGCTGTCGGCCAGGCGGTCGCCCATCACGCCATTGAGTGCGGCCAGCACGGCCTCGCGCTGCGGGGTTTCGGGTGGTGCATCTACCAGCGATGCCAGCAGCGGCTCCAGCGGGGTGAGGGCCGCCTCCAGGCCCTTGCCGACCAGTTCGGTGACGCCGTGCACCGTGCGGTAGACAAAGCCGGTGATGCCACCGGTTTGCCCCGGCGCACTGCCGCGCACGCCCAAGGTGCTCCAGACCGACTGGTGTACGCCCTCGACCACCCGCGTGACGCTGCGGGTGGCCTGCGTGGCCAGCTGCGCAACCGCACGCAGGTCGGTGGGGCGCACATGCCGCGAGGCGGTCATTTAAAACCGTTCGTGTGGCTGCAAATAGCGCCACTGGCCCACCGGCAGATTGCCCAGCATGACCTGTCCCACGCGCACGCGCTTGAGACCCACCACCTTCAGGCCCACCAGCTCGCACATGCGGCGAATCTGGCGCTTTTTACCCTCGGTGAGGACAAAGCGCAGCTGCTCGGGGTTTTGCCATTCCACCTTGGCGTGCTTGAGGGCCTGGCCGTCCAGACTCAGGCCGTGGCGCAACTGCTTGAGCTTTTCCAGCGGGAAGACGGACTGCACATCCAGGCTGACCGGGTCGTCATCGTCAATGCGGCTGAGCTGGGTGATCTTGCCGCCGTAGGTGGCAGCTGCAGACATGGCGGCGGCGGCGTTTTCTGTGCCGGTGTAGACCACGCGCACCAGGTATTCCTTCTCCATCACCGAGTCTTCGCCAATCAGCTGGCGTGCCACGCGGCCATCTTGCGTCAGCACCAGCAAGCCGGTGGAGTCAATGTCCAGCCGCCCGGCGGGCACCAGGCTCTTGAGCTGGCTGCCATGAAAGAAAAAACGCGCGTTGTCTTCGGCCCAGCGGTTTTGTGGCTGCACCAGGGTGATGGCGGGCTCGTGGCCGTCTTCGGCCTGGCCGCTAACCAGGCCCAGCGGCTTGTTGATCAGCACGGTAACCAGATTGGCCTGTTGGCCCTTGGCCAGCTTGTCGATCTCAATGCGCACATCGGGGGCCACCTGCATGCCCATCTCGGCCACCCGCCCGTCGACCTTGACCCAACCCTTGCCAATCCATTCGTCGGCTTCACGGCGCGAGGCCAGGCCCAACTCGGCCATGCGCTTGTTCAGTCGCAGCGTGCCGTTGGCACCGAAGGCCGAGGTATTGGTCTGCCCGGCGGGAATGGCCGCCTTGGCGGGAGGAGGCGCTGCACGGCGGAAGGTGGGGGTGGGTTTGGAGTCGGTCATTTGCTATTAATTTGGTAGCTGCTTGCGCATATTCTGCGCGGGGTAGCGGTCTATTTTAGGCCTTTAGCTTGACCAGGCAGTCGTCAATCAGTGTTTGGAGTTCGCGCACCGTCTCCAGGCCGACGATTGCATTGACTTTTTGCTGTGCTTTTGCCCAACATACGAGCGCCGCTTCTTGCTTCGATCGCCCGGACGGCGTGATCGAGATGAGCCGGTGGCGCGCATCGGTGCCGCTGGTCAAGGCAATCCACTGGTTTGCCAACAGCGGACGAAGGTTGCGCGTCATGGTCGAGCCCTCCAACGCCATCCGCTTTGCCAATGCGCCAACCCCAATGGGGCCATGATTTTCAACGTGGGTCAGCAATGAAAACTGCGACGCTTTCAGACTGACAGCCGCCATTTCGGCGTCGTAGATCCGGCCGACCAACCTGGCCAATTGCTTGGTCTTGAAGCTCGTGCATCGGATGGGAGTCAGCAAATCGACGGTCATGTTTGTTATATTAGCTGTAAGTACAGGTAATGCCATTGCGATGGACTCGTAGATTTTGCCGGGAGGCCTCGATGGACGGTGAAATTGCGATGGGCGGGACACCAGTCCCCCTGCGAAGAAGCAGGCCCATTTTGTACCTTTACGGCGTTGTCATTGTGGTGGCAATTGCCACCATGGCCCTGACGCTTCTCGTCTATCTGCGCCAGCAAGTCACCCTCAACCTCGAAGAAAACACCCAAAGTATTGCGCGCACGCTGGAGCTGACCTTCAATGCCCAAATTGATGCCATTGATGTCGGGCTGATCGCGGCAAAAAGAGAGCTGGAACGGCAAAATTCGTCGGACCAACCGCATTCACAAAGCATCAACAGCTATCTGCATCTCATCACGGCAAGTTTGCCCAACACCGAAATCATTCGGGCGACTAACGCGGCCGGGGACATCATCTATGGCTCAGACAGTCCGACCGCCCTGGTCAACATCGCAGACCGAGATTACTTTCAACAGTTAAAGGGCGATCCATCGGCCGGACTGCTCGTTCTCAATCCCGTGATTGGGCGGCTCGACAAAAAATGGGGTTGGTCCTTTGTCCGGCGCCTTAACAAACTGGATGGCTCGTTCAATGGCGTGGTCTATGCGAGATTAGACATACCCAGAATCGAAGCGATGTTCATGCAAGTGAAGCTGGTCTCCAGCGGCATTATTGCCCTCCGTGACAAAGACCTGGGCCTGATTGCGCGGTACCGGTTCGATGGGGGAAACACCATTCCTACGGGGGACAAGAAGCTTTCCGTGGGCTTTTTGGAGGTGCTGAAAACCCATCCTGTAGAAGGCACCTACACCGCACTAGGCGATAACAGCATTGATGGCGTTAGTCGACTCTATTCCTACCGCGTCAGTCAGAAGTACGGCTTCGTGATCAGTGATGGGTTGGACATGGGTGTCGCGTTTTCCTATTGGAGAACGCAGGCTTATGTGACGGTAGCCTTGGTGGCGCTGCTGGCCGTGATGGTTGCGTTCATTGTGAGTCTGATTCAAAAGTCCTGGGTGTCGGAGGAGCTGGTGGCGTCTAACCTGGCAAAAATTGACCTGCAGATGCGCCTGATTGCATTCTTCGACCCGTTGACGCAATTGCCCAATCGCCGGCTGCTGAAAGACCGATTGAGTCAGGCCATCGCAACCAGCAAACGCACGCGTGGCTTTGGCGCCTTGATGTTTCTCGATCTGGACAACTTCAAGGCCTTGAACGACGTTCACGGGCATGAGTTTGGCGACTTGCTGCTCGTGGAAGCCAGCAAACGCATTTCGCAATGTGTGCGGGCGGTGGACACGGTTTCGCGTTTTGGTGGCGATGAATTCGTCGTTCTGTTGAACGATCTGGGTTCGGAGCAAGACCTCGCCATTCAAGCCGCGACGCAAGTGGCTGAAAAAATCCGCGCCGCGTTAGGGCAACCCTATTCGCTGTGCGTGGAGCACCAGGAGCACGCACCTGCCGTGGTGGAGCACCGTTGCACGGCCAGCATTGGCGTGACCCTATTCGTGGGCGATGGCATGGCCGATGACATCGTGCAGCGGGCCGACGTCGCCATGTACCAGGCCAAAGAGGTGGGCAGGAACTGCGTTAGGCTCTATGCCAATGACGCGATTGAATTGCTATAAAAATAATAGCTGTTTGCGCAGTATCCACGGAGGCTAGCGGCCTATTTCACCTGAAAACACCTGCGAACGCAGGGCTGCCAGGTCCAGCACCCGCAAGCCGCCATATTCCACCCGGATGACCTGCTGTGCGGCCAGCGACGTGAGGGCTTCGTTGACCCGCTGGCGCGACAGGCCCACCAGGTAGGCCAGCTCCTGCTGGGTGATGCGCAGCACCTCGCCCACGCCGGGGTAGAGGATGGGGTTGAACAGGGTGGCCAGGCTGCGCGCCACACGGATATCGGGGTTGGTGAGGCGGTCAATCTCGCGGGCGGCGATGAACTGGCCCAGCCGCTCATTGAGCTGGTTCATGATGAAGCGGTTAAACGCGATCGAGTGATCCAGCAGCCAGTGAAAGGTGTCCACATGCAAGCCGGCCACCAGGCTCTTGCGCAGGGCCTGGATGTTGTAGCGGTAGGTCTCACGCTTGAGCGCGGTGCCCTCGCCAAACCAGCCGCCGGGTGGCACGCCGGTAAAGGTCATGGTCTGGCCCTGGGCGTTGTCGGCGCTCATCTTGAGCAAGCCATCGATCACGCCAAACCAGTAGGTCACCGGTCGCCCCATGCGGCAGACAAAATCGCCCGGCGCGGCCTCGGCAATTCGCAGGTCTTCCTCGGCACGCTTGCGCTCATCGGCGGCGAGCAAGTGGAACCAGGGGATCGCCTCCAGCTCTGTGGGTGACAAGGGGCGGCGGCGTTGGTGCAGAGTGCTGTCGAGGGTCATGGCGGGAAAACACCTAGCGAGAAAGGTCTGAATTGTCGTCCAAACGACAACATAACGTCAAACCCCGGTTCCATAATCGCCCCACGTCACAAGCCTGTGATGGGGCAGATTTTGAGGTATGGGGATGCAAACGACTTTTCCGCAATTACTACTGCAGCACGCAAGCAGCCGCCCGACGGCCGCCGCCATGCGCGAGAAGGAATACGGTATTTGGCAGTCGCTCACGTGGGCCGATCTGGCCACGATGGTGGAGCACTTGGCTGCCGGCTTGCATCAGGCCGGTTTGCGCCGGGGCGAGCACATGGTGGTGGTGGGTTCTAACCGCCCGCGCCTGTACGCCACCATGCTGGCTGCACAGTCGTTGGGTGCGGTGCCTATTCCGCTGTACCAAGACGCGGTGGCCGCCGAGTGCGTGTTCCCCATCAACAACGCCGAAGTGCGCTTTGCCTTTGCCGAAGACCAGGAGCAAGTCGACAAGCTGCTCGAAGTGCGCGAGAGCTGCCCCCAACTACAGCACCTCTACTTTGATGACCCCCGCGGTCTGCGCAACTACGATGACTCGGGCCTGGCTGCGCTGGACGAGTTGCTGGCCGCAGGCAAAGCGTTTACGGCTATTCACCCTGATTTCTACCGGGAAGAAATTGCCAAAGTCGCGCCCACCGATGTGGCCGCGATGTTCTTTACTTCGGGCACCACGGGCAACCCCAAAGGCGTGGTGCACACGCACGACTCCTTGCTCAACCGTGCTCGCGCGGGCGCCGATTTTGACAAACTCACCAGCAACGAAGAAGTGCTGGCCTACCTGCCACCGGCCTGGATTGGGCAGAACATTTTTAGCTACGCACAGTGGTTGTCCTGCGGCTACGTGGTGAACTGCCCCGAGTCGGCTGCCACCGCCACCATCGATCTGAAAGAGATTGGCCCCACGTATTACTTCGCGCCACCCCGCGTGTTTGAAGGCCTGCTCACCAGCGTGATGATCCGCATGGAAGACGCCGGCACACTCAAGCGCGCCCTGTTCCATTACTTCATGGGCGTGGCCAAGCGCTGCGGTCCGGCGCTGATGGATGGCAAGCCCGTCTCCGCCATGGACCGCGCGATGTACGCCCTGGGCAACCTCATGATGTACGGCCCGCTGCGCAACAACCTGGGCATGAGCCGGGTGCGTGTGGCCTACACAGCAGGCGAGGCGATTGGCCCCGACCTGTTTACCTTCTACCGCTCTATTGGCGTGAACATCAAACAGCTCTACGGTTCTACCGAGACCGCCGTGTTCGTGTGTTTACAGCCCGACAACGAAGCCCGTGCCGACACCGTGGGTGTGCCCTGTGCGGGCGTGGAAATCAAAGTGGCCGACAACGGAGAGATTTTGGTCAAGTCGCCCGGCCTCTTGAAAGAGTATTACAAGAACCCCGAAGCCACGGCTGAGGTGCTGACCGCCGACGGCTGGTACCACACCAGTGACGCAGGTTTTATTGATGCGCATGGCCACCTGAAAATCATTGACCGCGTCAAAGACGTGGGCCGCATCAAAGGCGGTGCCAACGACGGTGCCATGTTCGCGCCCAAGTACGTGGAGAATAAGCTCAAGTTCTTCCAGCACATCAAAGAAGTGGTGGCCTATGGCGACGGTCGCGACCAGGTGTGCGTGATGATCAATATCGACTTTGACGCCGTGGGCAACTGGGCCGAGCGCCGTAACCTGCCCTACGCGGGCTACACCGATCTGGCGCAAAAGCCGCAGGTCTACCAACTCATCAAAGAGTGCGTGGAAAAGGTCAACGCCGATCTGGCTGAAGACACCTTGCTGGCTGGTAGCCAGGTGAGCCGCTTCCTGGTGTTGCACAAAGAGCTGGACGCCGACGATGGTGAACTCACCCGCACCAACAAGGTTCGCCGGGGCTTTATTGCCGACAAATACCTGCCGCTGGTGGATGCGCTGTACAGCGGCAAGACCAGCCAGTTCATTGAAACCGTGGTCAAGTTTGAAGATGGCCGCGCGGGTAGCGTGAGTGCGACTTTGAAGATTGACGACGCAAAGACATTTGCCCCTGTGAAGGCAGCAGCATGAGCAAGAAAAAAATCGGCGACGTCATTCTGGACGTCAAAAACATTTCCTTGAGTTTCGGTGGCGTCAAGGCGCTGACCGACATCTCTTTCAACGTCAAAGAGCACGAGATTCGCGCCATCATCGGCCCCAACGGTGCTGGCAAGAGCTCCATGCTCAACTGCATCAACGGTGTGTATGTGCCGCAGCAGGGCACCATCGCGTTCCGCGGGCAGACCTTCAGCCACATGGACAGCCACCAAGTGGCCAGCATGGGCATTGGCCGCACGTTCCAGAACTTGGCGCTGTTCAAGGGCATGAGTGTGCTGGACAACATCATGTCGGGCCGCAACCTCAAGATCAAAAGCAACATCCTGATGCAGGCGCTGCGCATTGGCCCCGCCGAGCGTGAAGAAATCATGCACCGCGAAGCGGTGGAACGCATCATCGACTTTCTTGAAATCCAGGCCTTTCGCAAAACGCCGGTGGGCCAGTTGCCCTACGGCTTGCAGAAGCGTGTCGACCTCGGCCGCGCGCTCGCTATGGAGCCGCAAGTGCTGCTGCTCGATGAACCCATGGCCGGAATGAACGTGGAAGAAAAGCAGGACATGTGCCGCTTTGTGCTCGACGTGAACGACGAATTCGGAACCACCGTGGTGCTCATCGAGCACGACATGGGCGTCGTGATGGACATCAGCGACCGTGTGGTGGTGCTCGATTACGGCAAGAAAATTGGCGACGGTACGCCCGACGAAGTGCGCAACAACGAAGACGTGATCAGTGCCTACCTCGGCACGAGTCACTAAGGAAAAACGACATGGCATTCTTCTTAGAAACACTACTGGGCGGCCTGATGGCGGGCATGCTCTATTCGCTGGTCGCGCTGGGCTTTGTGCTGATTTTCAAGGCCTCGGGCGTCTTCAACTTTGCGCAAGGGGCCATGGTGCTGTTCGCCGCGCTGGCAATGGCGCGCTTCTCCGAGTGGGTGCCGTTGTACCTGGGCATTGACGATCTCTTTGCGGCCAATGTGATTGCCTTTGTCGGCGCTGGCATGGTGATGTTTTGCGTGGCTTGGGTGATTGAGCGCCTGGTCTTGCGTCACTTGGTCAACCAGGAAGGCACCACGCTGCTGATGGCGACGCTGGGCATCACTTATTTCATGGAAGGCCTGGGGCAGACCATTTTTGGCAGCAGCATTTACAAGATCGACATTGGCATGCCCAAAGACCCGGTCATGATTTTTGAAAGCGCCTTTGAGGGCGGCATCATGATCAACAAGGAAGACTTTTACGCCGCCATCATTGCCGCTGCGCTGGTCGCCTTGCTCAGCGTGTTCTTCCAGAAAACGGCCACCGGACGCGCGCTGCGCGCTGTGGCCGATGACCACCAAGCGGCGCAAAGCATTGGTATCCCATTGAACCGCATCTGGGTGATTGTGTGGTGCGTGGCCGGTGTGGTGGCACTGGTGGCCGGCATGATTTGGGGCAGCAAGTTGGGCGTGCAGTTTTCGCTGACCACGGTGGCACTGCGGGCTTTGCCTGTGGTGATTCTGGGTGGCCTGACGTCGGTGCCGGGTGCCATTGTTGGCGGCCTGATTATTGGGGTGGGCGAGAAGTTGTCCGAGGTGTACCTGGGCCCGTTTGTGGGTGGTGGTATCGAGATTTGGTTTGCGTATGTGCTGGCCCTGGGCTTCTTGCTGATCCGTCCGCAAGGCTTGTTCGGCGAGAAGATCATTGACCGCGTTTGAGAGATAAAAAATGTTTTACAGAGAAAACGGCCAATTCAAAACCACGTACCGGGCAGACCAGCAAATCTTCCCGATTGCGCAGGACCGTGTGGCGCTGCTCATCATGCTGGCCATCGGCTTTGTGGCGGTGCCCATGCTGGCCAGCGATTACATGTTTCGCGCCATCCTGATTCCTTTCCTCATCTTTTCGCTGGCGGCTGTGGGCGTAAATATTCTGGTGGGCTACTGCGGCCAGATTTCGCTGGGCTCGGGTGCCTTTATGGCCGTGGGTGCCTACGCGTCGTACAACTTTTTTGTGCGCATTGACGGTATGCCTTTGTTGATTGCCC